>JBGSHQ010000194.1:0-15425 GCA_041752095.1 Bdellovibrionia bacterium | reverse complement strand
GCCCCACGCATAAAGGTAGGCGGTAAAGACTGTAAGCAACCCTATTTCGCTTCGGTTTTTAATGTTTCGGCCATGAGTTACGGATCTCTCTCTAAAAACGCAGTCCTTGCTTTAAATGGCGGCGCTAAACTCGGTGGGTTTTACCACAACACAGGCGAAGGGGGCCTGAGTCCTTATCACCTCGAACCAGGCGGGGATATTTGCTGGCAAATTGGAACTGGGTACTTTAGCTGTAGAAATAAGGACGGTTCCTTTTCGACTGAAGAATTTAAAAAACGTGCGGAAATCCCTTCTGTTAAAATGATCGAGATTAAACTTTCACAGGGCGCTAAACCTGGTCATGGTGGAATTCTTCCCGCACGAAAAGTGAATAAAGAGATTTCTGAAATTCGTGGAGTCGAAATCGGGGTCGACGTCATTTCTCCACCCGCTCACACCGCATTTACTACTCCGATAGAACTTGTTCGCTTTATTAAAAAACTACGTGAACTCTCGGGTGGAAAGCCCGTTGGCTTTAAACTCTGTCTGGGTAAACGCCGTGAATTTTTAGCGATCTGCAAGGCGATGATTCAGGAAAATACTTTTCCAGACTTTATCACGATCGATGGTGGCGAAGGGGGAACAGGTGCTGCTCCCCAGGAATTTTCGGACTCTGTGGGTACGCCTTTAAACGACGCCCTGATCTTCATTCATAATTGCTTAGTCGGTTTAAATATTCGAAACGAAATCCGATTAATCGCTTCTGGAAAAATTGCGACGGGATTTAATCTTGCCCAGAAAATCGCTCTCGGTGCAGATCTCTGTAATGCCGCTCGTGGAATGCTTTTCGCAATTGGATGTATTCAGGCGCTCAGGTGTAATACGAACCAGTGTCCAACAGGTGTTGCGACTCAAGACCCAAACCTCGTTGCTGGACTTCACGTGGGCGATAAAACGACGCGAGTGGCGAAGTACCATAAAGCCACGATTCATAGCTTTCTCGATGTCCTCGGAGCTGCTGGGCTTTCACATCCCTCAGAACTTCGCCCCTGGCATATCCAGCGCAGGGTCGACACCGTAAATGTAAAACACTACGGCGAGATTTATCACTACGTTTCTCCAGGAGCACTACTTAAGGGAGATGCCGCTGATCCATACACTCGCCCGTGGAACGCGGCGAGTGCGGAAACTTTTTATTCTGTTTAAAATTTAAAACCGATGAATACTTGGCTTCGTTCGGGGTGCCATGGTGCATTTCAGATTTGCGACTAATTCACTTCTGCGTGGCGAATCGGCCTTATAAATATATAGAAAGGCATCTCCAGGGCTTTCACCATGGTTAAATGCTGTGCCCTCAATCCCAAAACTCAGATCATCTTGGTGGTCACTTTTTGCTAATATACTAATTTGGTTGGGCCCGATGGTTTCACGAAATTCTACGTAATCAAGATAGTCTTTATTTGAGTAAGACATCGTTCCAATGTCTAGCCTTGTGTATGCTCCATATCCCGATCCAACATCGACTATTTTCACCTCAGAATTTTCTTTGGTATTAAAATCATCAAGATCGAAAATGGGATCGATAATTTTTGTCGCTCTACACTTTAGGGTAACTTCGCTTCTTTCACTTGCCTCTGCGAAGGTACTTCCTAGAATAACGATTACTGCGCTGAATATGATTTTATTCATCACTTCTTAACCACAGTTCGGTGAGCAACTGTTACGCGTGATAATTTTTTCACAATCATCGCCCAGCTTTTTTCAGATGTGACATCACGATCGATCTCGATACTGAAGAGATTTATTTCTTTTTGGTCTCGCTCGACTTTAACGTTAACTACATTATCTGAACCAATCTTATGAGCTGGTAAGTCTACGAAAAAGATAATTTTAACCTCAGTGCGTTTAAGTTCTGCATTGAGGTCCATCATATCAATCTTATTACCCGAGCGAAATGCGATGATCTCAACAGCATCCGTAAGAATGTCTTTTGTTTTATAATCTTTTAAATTTTCCGAATATTTCGAGTACTCATCCGTGGAGACGATGATCCCCGTCGCAACAACGTCGGAATCAATCCGTCCATCTATCCTGCCGTTTGCTACGACTCCGGATCCATCTGAGCGCTCAGTACGGAGCTTAGGTGAGCTCGAAGCCACCGGTGCGCAGGAACTCAGCATTATAATAGAGGTGAAAAGACCTAAAGCGGATGCATGTTTCATAAAAGAACCCCCGTTTGATGTTATGCGTTATATGCGTAATAACGTGGGGTGTCAACACCATCTCGGCTTGAACACTTCCTTATTTAAGTCTAATAATATTATATATTTATATCTGGTTAAAGCGATTTAGTTTAAGTCGTCGCCTGATCCATGAGCTCGGCAATATCCATGAGTTTCACGGAGTCCTGCTTCTCTTTCGTTTTCAATCCATCGGTGAGCATCGTCGTACAGAATGGGCATGAGGTCGCGATAATACTCGCCCCCGTATCGAGAGCCTGCTCGGTCCGAGTCACGTTCACTCGCTTACCGATCGTCTCTTCCATCCACATCCGCCCGCCTCCGGCTCCACAGCACATGCTCTGATCGTGATGGTTCTTCATCTCGACGAACTGAACTCCAGGCACAGACTGAAGAACTGACCTAGGCTGTTCGTAGACGTTATTCCACCTGCCGAGATAGCAGCTGTCGTGGAAGGTCACTTTTGCATTCAGCGCAGTCGCAGGCTTTAGTTTCCCTTCACGAATCATCTGCGAAATAAACTGCGAGTGGTGAACCACTTCATACTGCCCGCCGAAGTCTTTATACTCATTCTTCAACGTATTAAAACAGTGCGGACAAGCCGTAACGACTTTCTTCACCTGATAACGATTCATCGTTTCGATATTCGCAGTCGCAAGCGTCTGGAATAGATACTCGTTACCGATCCGTCGAGCCGCATCGCCCGTACACTGCTCTTCGGTTCCTAAGATTGCAAACTTCACATCGGCTTTCTTAAGTAGGCTCACAAACGAGCGAAGGACTTTTTTATTTCGATCATCGAAAGAGCCGGCACACCCAACCCAAAGAAGAACATCTACAGCAGAAGCGCTTCCCACCTCGGCCATCGTCTTCACTTCTAAACCCTCAGCCCAATTCGCGCGGTCACTCGCCGAGAAAGCCCAAGGCGAATAGTTCGTTTCCATGTTCTTAAATACGGACTGAACTTCGGCTGGAAATTTCGATTCCATCATGACGAGGTTACGGCGGATATCGTAAATCTTATCCGTCTGTTCGATGAATACCGGGCAGGCCACTTCGCACGCACGACACGTCGTACAAGCCCAGATCACATCTTCAGTCACTTCTTTATCGATAATCGAAGTCACCTCATCCATTTTTCCGGCAAGAATTTTTTCCTTATTATCGTAAAGATTATGCTTAAGATCCGAAATTATTTTTTTAGGTGAAAGCGGCTTTCCAGTATTCCACGCCGGACAAAGATCCTGACAGCGACCACACTCCGTACACGAATAGTAATCCAGGGTCGCTTTCCAAGAGAGATCCGTAATTTTCGCAGCGACATACTGAGTGACCGATTCATTCGTGAAATCGATCGGGGTCATCCCTTTTTCACGCTCCAGCTTCTTTAAAAATGTGTTTGGACCGGCCGCTATAATATGAAGGTGTTTTGAGTTCGGAATATACATCGAGAACCCGAGAACCAAGAGCATGTGAACCCACTTCCAAAACGTAAACCAGTTCTGGGCGGATTCTTCACTCGATCCAAAATTTAAAATGATTTTCGAAATTAAATTCGAAACGGGCATTGCTTCTCTATAGAATGGTTGGTGTGCAAGGAGCAAAAATCCATTCATGATTAGAATTGCGACCATGAGTGATCCCGTAAAAAGGAGAACCATCATTGCATCGCGAGATTTTCCGAGACCGGCTGGCTGAACTACCAGCCTGCGGTAAAGTGCTAAAATTACTGCGACTAAGATCGCCGCAGTAAAAAAGTCCTGAACGCGGGCGAGAGCAGAATAAGCACCTTCACCGATAAATTCGAAATTCCACCCCGAGTAAAGAGTCGATAGAAACTGCTCCACCGTTCCAATCGTAATGATCATGAATCCCCAAAAAATCGTCGTGTGGAGAATCCCGATGGGTTGCTTTTGGTTAACAGCGGCCTGACCTAATACGTTTAGGAGCGTCGTCCTAATTCGAGCAGGAATCTGATCGATCTTAGGAGCAGCGCCATTCTGCTTCCGCATGAGCTCGAAAAGGGTCTTAAACTTTAAACCCGCATAGGTAAAAGAAAAGCCCGCGATCAAAATAAATGCGAAGGTTTGCCAGGTCATCCGTAATCCCGCCTTCTAAATTTTATTAAATTTAGTGTTCGATTTTAATGTTCTTTAATTTTCTTAAACTCACCCGTTAATGCCGGCACTACTTGGAAAAGGTCTGCGACTACGCCGTAATCAGCAATCTGATAAATGGGCGCTTCAGGATCAGTATTAATCGCGACGATCGTCTTTGATGTCCGCATTCCAGCTAAGTGCTGAATCGCTCCAGAAATACCGCATGCAATATAGAGTGTCGGGGAAACCACTTTACCGGTCTGTCCGACTTGGTCACGGTGAGGGCGATAACCTGCATCGACTGCTGCGCGTGATGCGCCCACGGCTGCGCCAATCACATCTGCCATTTCTTCGATGATCTTAAAGTTATCTCCACTCTTCAGCGCTCGACCACCCGAAACCACAATCGCTGCTTCAGTCACATCGGGACGTGCCGAAGCGCCCTTAACAACATCCGTTGTTTTCGTTTTCTGTTCTGCTGGAGACGCAGAAGAATTCACAACCTCGCCCGACTTCGATGCATCGGCCTTTCCAGCTCCGAGAGCGTTCGCCCGGATCGTTGCCATTCGGGGACCCGATCCAAGAAACTCAACTTCAGCGGTAGCTTTTCCTGAATAAACGGGACGGCGAACTTTAATATTCGCTCCTTCAAAGGTTAGCGAAATACAATCCGAAGCAAGACCCACTCCGAGACGGCGCGCAAGTCGCGGCATGAAGTCACGTCCCGTAGGCGTGTGAGAAGCTAAGACGACTTCAGGAGAAATCGCTTTCACCATTTCCGCTAAAACATGCGTATAAGCTTCAGCATTATATAGTTTTAGGGCTGGGTTCTGGGCGAGGTGAATTTTATTCGCACCATAGGTCCCGAGTTCCATAGCGAGGTCCGAAACACCATCACCTAAAAGAGCAACGTGAGTTTCGTTACCTGCACCTGCAGAAGCCCCGATCAGTTCAAACGTCGACTTCTTTAGTTTTCCATCCCGATGTTCAGCGACGATAAATACTTTTGCCATATATTAGACCACCTTCGCTTCTTCGTGGAGAAGTCGTACTAGTTCTTTAGCGGCGACTGGAACATCGCCCGCAATTTTTTTACCCGCTTGCTTAGGCGGCGGGAGTTGGAAGTTTTTAAAGCGGATTTTCTGGTCGGCGTCCGACGCTTCAACATCCGCACCCTTTAGGCTCTTCACTTCCTTTTTCTTCGCCTTCATTATGTTTGGGAGCGAAGCGTACCGAGGTTCATTCATTCCCTTTTGGGCTGCAACGAGAGCGGGAAGAGAAGTTTCGATGAGTTCGAAAGCTCCTCCTTCAACCTCACGCTTACACTTCAGCGAAGTCGCACCGTACTCCACATTAAGAACTACGGTTACAGCAGGAATTCCGAAATATTCGGCAATGAGCTGAGAGGTCTGTGCCGAGCCATCATCGATCGCTTCCTTACCTGTGAAAACAATATCTACTTTCGCTTCTTTTTTTAGAGCGCCAGCAAGTGCTTTCGCTGCATAATTATTATCTGCGTTTTCTGGAATCTCGATGTGGACGCCATTATCGCATCCCATGGCGAGCGCTGTTCGAATCGCTTCAACCACACGAGTAGGGCCAGCGGAGAGAACAGTTACGGTTGAGCCCGCATTTTTTTCTTTGAGTCGAAGCGCTTCTTCGACCGCAAACTCATCAAATGGAGATAGGATCCATTTAATGCCCGCTGTATCGATCCAGCTGCTGTCTGCGTTTAATTTAATCTTGGTTTCCGTATCGGGAACCTGCTTGATGCATACGTAGATGTTCATATTTTTTCCTTTTAATTCTTTCTAGTTATACGGCGTTTACGCTTCGCGCCGCAAATATAAATCGTCGAGTGTTAAAACCCTTTTTGGTAAATTTTTCATCTCTGCCAGATGTATGGCGGCTCGAAGTGCCCCGGCCGCAAAAACCCTTCGGTCTTTCGCTTCATGGGTGAGCGTGATGGATTCAAAGGGCGATAAAAATGTCACCTCATGAAGACCGATTACGCCGCCCTCTCGAACGCTAATGATCTCGCAGTCCGCACCTAGAGCCTCTTTCAGAGTTAATGCGGTGCCGCTTGGTGAGTCTTTTTTCTCTGTGTGGTGAACTTCACGAATCGTCACCTTCCAATCCTGAATTTCTGGATAGTTTTTCCAGAGAAGTAGGCTCATCCGGCACAGCTGGATTCCAAATGAATAATTTGAGGCCCTGAGTAAAGGAAACCGGTTCCCGTATTTCTCCAGTTCTTTACTCTGATCCACACTCCACCCCGTCGAACCCACCAGTAGGGGGGTGTGCTTTTTTGATCCGGATATTTTTTTACAGAGCTCTAACGCTCCAGCAGGAGAGGAAAATTCAATCCAAAGATCGGGGTCTTCATCTCGCGTAAGTGAAACACGAGAAGAAAACTCTGGGTCCAGGACCAAAGACTCTAACGCCCGACCCATTTTTCCTTCTCGGCCTAAAATTCCAATTCGGATCATTTTAGAAGAACCTCATCCTGAATTCGATAAAGGGCCAGCGCTTGAGTCAGCTTCGATTCTGATTCTTTTGAAACGGGCACCAAAGGCAGTCGCAAGTGGTTTTCGCAAAGATTTAATTTTTTTAAAAACCACTTTAATGGTGCTGGGTTCGACTCGATGAAAAGTTGATTAAAGAGTGGAAGAAAATCGTTTTGGATTTTTTCCGCCCCACTCATATCCTTTTTTTCAATCGCTTCACCTAACTCGATCATTGCCCGTGGACAGAGGTGACTTGAAACCGAAATGACACCCATCCCGCCTGCTTTTAAAAAATCGAGATAGGTTGCATCGTCACCCGATAAAAAAGAAAACTCTATTTTCTTCATATCCAGATCTTTTTTAAGATCACGAAGGAAAGAAATATTACCACTCGCCTCTTTTATCCCGCGAATTTTTGGATGGGTTGCAAGTTCTGAAATCGTTCCGATCTCAAGAGATACCCCAGTCCTACCCGGAACATTATAGAGAATCAGTTCGCTTGCTTTCTCTTTAAGAGAATCTGCGACTGCTCGAAAATGCTGCCGTAAACCCTCCTGGCTCGGTTTATTATAATAGGGAACTACGATTAAAAACTTTCTGTACCCGATCGACTCGGCAAGCGCCGTGAGCCAAATTGTTTCTCGTGTGTCGTTTGTTCCGGTTCCGGCAATGAGTGAAATACTTTTTCCGTGGGTGGTGTCGAAAACAAACCTAAAAAGTTTCTCTTTCTCCTCAAGTGAAATCGTTGGGCTTTCGCCGGTGGTTCCCGAAACAACAAATCCAGAAACTTTATGCCGGAGTTGCTGGTCGATAATTTTTTTTAGCGCTGAATAGTCCACTTCGCCCAAAGTGGTGAACGGGGTGATCAGGGCGGTGTAAACGTCCTTCATCGAAAAACCTCGTTTCGGATGACATCCTCGAACGTTTCTCTTTTTCGAATGAGACGAAAACTTGACCCATCGACTAAAATTTCTGCGGGTCTCGATCGCGTATTATACTGACTCGACATGCTCATTCCATAAGCACCGGCTGACATCACCGCAACAAGATCACCTTCATTTATTTTTTCCGAAATTTTTCGGTCTGAAGCAAAACAGTCCGAACTTTCACAGACGGGGCCAACAATGTCTGTTTTTTTCATGCGCCCCTTTAGCTTCGACTCATCCACAGGGGAGATCTCATGGTAGCTTTGGTAAAGTGCTGGCCGTATCAAATCATTCATTCCAGCATCAACGATTAGGAAATCTTTTGTCTTCCTCGGCTTTCGATACAATACCTGAGAAACTAACACCCCCGCATTCGCCGCAATCGTCCGACCTGGTTCGAGTAATATTCGATAGCGACCTTTGAGATCCGAGTTTTTTCCAAAATTTTTCTGAATAAGAGCCGTATATGAAGAAAGTGTGGGAGGTTTTTCGTTATGATAGGTGACGCCTAAGCCCCCCCCGATATCAATAAACGATAGTTTTTCGCCCAGAACCTTTTCGAGTTCGAATGCCATTTTTTTTGTTTTAATAAACGCATCTGAAAACGGGGAAAGTGAAAGAATTTGGCTCCCGATATGGATTGAAAGTCCGGAAATCTCTACTCCCGGATAAAGCTTTTTATTTTTTCCAATTTCTAAAACTTCTTCTTTCTGAAGACCAAATTTATTTTTCTTTAGCCCCGTGGAAATATAGGGGTGTGTCTTCGGATCGACATCGGGATTAAAACGAAGTGCGACCTTTACCTTTTTCCCGGCTGCACGAGCGCGTGCACTCAACATTCGTAATTCCGCAACCGACTCGACGTTAAACGAATGTAAAGGGTAAGTAAGTCCTTCATCAATTTCAGACCGCGTTTTTCCAACTCCTGAAAAAACGATTTTTCCTGGCTCTGTACCAGCCTTTAAAGCTCTTTTTAATTCTCCTGATGATACGAGATCCATTCCTGCACCGGCATTTACAAGTAACGAGAGAATAGAAATGTTTGAGTTCGCCTTCACTGCAAAACAAACTAAAGAATCAAGTCCAGTGAGTCCTTCTTGAATTTTTCGAAGTGGGGAAAGAAGGGCTTCTTTTGAATAAATATAAAGTGGGGTTCCAAACTGCGCACTCATCTCTTTTAGGGAAACGTCTTCGGCTGAAAGAACGCCATCTTGATAATGAAAAAAATCATTCGCGTTCGACATGACTTCCCTACTTCTTTGGTTTTAAGGACGGAGTGGGCTTGGGTGGATTATCTTCGCGCTCAGAGGCGGCTGGGTCATCCGCAACGGGTGGGAGAGGTGGCCCCTTTACTCCGCAAGACATCAGAACGGTTGTTAAAATCATTAAAATTCGTAGAGTTGTTTTCATTTTTTTCCCACTTAATACCGGAGCATTACACCCATCGTTATTGAATCAATTCCTAGGTTTAATCGGAGATACCAGTTCGGCCCTGTTTGAAAAAACACTCCCGCTCCAATCGCAGGAGAAAATACCTGGATTTGGCGGAGAAGTGTGTTTGAGGCTCCAAGCTGTGAAGGTATTAACGGATAAGTGAGTCCACCGTAGAGGTATCCCGTAATAAGCTCGTTGTATTTATGGTTATAGCGAAGGGTCCCCATCAAGGGCACTACGGTCATCGATACGTTTGTTCCGTCTATATCTTCCGCTGCTTTATAATAAAAGAGTCCAACTTCGGCGGCGAATGTCGGAATGAAGTTCCGCGAATAAAGGAGCCCGCCACTAAATTTAAAACTCGGCCCAGGAATGGAACTGTTCGGCACATCACCAATCGCCATCGTGAATCCGTTTGGATAGTAGTAATCAAATTCATCGTCGCCTTCACGAATTTCGGAATCCTTAAATTCAGATTCTTCTTCGTTTTCTGGTTCCTCCACTACGGGGGGCGGAGCCGGAACGGGTTCAGGTGCGGGTGCAACTTCCTCGGGCGGTGGGGGTGGTGGGGTCTCTGGTACTATTTCAGGTTCCACAGGTGGAGGAGGAATTTCAGCTGGCACCTCTTCGGGTGGTGGGGGTGGAATGGTTTCCGCTTTTTCAATCTCTTTTAGGTCGCTGACGTCTTCTGCGGTCGGCGGTATCGGCAAGAGGATATCACCCACTTTTTCGAAGGCTCGAAAACTCGAACCCCGATTCAGGGTTTCGTATCCTGGATAGGTTCGAAGTTTTTTTGCGGCAATCTGTTTTCGTGCGGAATAGGTTTTAAGTACCCGAAGCGCCATGGCGGGGGTGTCGCCATTTCGCAATAAGATCACTTTCCCATCCTGGGGGAGTTCGCTCTCGGTTTTTTCGAAGAGATAAACACGCCCAGACTTGCTCGGACGGATCGTTTTTATGTCATAGGCTTTTGCCTCGATTTCAGAAGCAGATACGGCCTGACTCAGGACCAAAAAAATGGCCAGGGTGACAATTCGAAGTTTCGATGGTGAAATGCGAAACGATGCGCTTTCCATTCTTGTTCAGCCTAGCATCGGTCTTTACTGGAGTCATGGTCGGAGTCACATTTCCAGTCCATGCGGCAGAATATGAGGATGCACGAAAACTGATATCGGCTCAGCGGTGGGGCGAGGCATTGCCACTGTTAAAGGTTCTCTATGACGAAGATCCTGATTCAGTTGTTATTGCCCAAGACCTTTCACAGTCATTCCTTCGCTTAAACCGAAGAGAAGAGGCTTTAGAAATCCTTCGTAAGCATAAACTCACCCGCCAAGCCGATATTGCTGCTAAAAGTTTTCTATCTAAGGAAAGTTTTCGCTTTTACCAACAAGGACTCGACTGGCTAACAAAACGGGCGTTTTCACAAGCGTGTGAGCGTTTTGAGAAAGCCCTCGAAAAAGACCAGGCTCACTCTGAGATTCTCTATCGACAAATTCAGTGCGCAATCCTCGATGGAAATCCGGAACTCACTTTAAAAGTACTCGATAATTTTGAAAGAATTCACGGCAAAAATCCTGAAACCATTCTCTGGAGAGCCCGAGCCTTAGCCCTTCGCGGAAGATTTGAGGAAGCCATTGTTCTTTTTTCAATGAACACGAATGGAAAACTACCCGATGTGCTTGCCGAGCTGAATACGCTTTGGTGGGGAGAGGCTCTTCTTGCCTCGGGCCAAAAGTCGCAGGCCCTTACGATGTTTGAAAATGACGCAAAACGCTTTTCAAATCATCTTCAAACCACTCTTGCGTTATTAAAATTACGATTCGCATCGGCAGAAAGCCCGAATCAGTTTTCTGCCATTGATCAGGAGCTCACCTCCTGGGAAAAACAGTTCGCCAAGCGCCAAAAGGAAAAAAAACCACGGCTTGGCGATTTAAATTTTGAACCCAGTGATATTGACGCTCTTCAGCGCAGCGCTGGTGAACTAAAGGCCCAAGTGAAAGCTCAACTTCCGCCACCCCGCCCCACGAGTGCGCCGAGACCCGTTCCGTCAATACGCTGACATCAAGGGTTGACTTAATTTGCTCGGCCCATCTATCACTTTAGATGGGAACTTGGGGGAGTATGTCTTGAGCAGTCAAAAAATCTTTATCGCGATCGCAGGGAATATCGGCACTGGTAAGACGACCCTGACGAATATGCTATCTCGGCGCTTTGGATGGGAAGCGCATTTCGAAGTCGTTGCGGATAACCCCTATCTTGCTGACTTTTATAAAGACATGAGCCGCTGGGCATTTCCGCTGCAGGTCTTTTTCCTGAATCACCGTTTTCGTGCGCATCAGCGGGTAACGGATGGTGAAAACTCTGCAATTCAAGACCGAAGTATCTACGAGGATGCGAACATTTTCGCCCGCAACCTTTATGAACAAGGAATGATGAGCGAGCGCGACTATAGAAACTACCTCGATCTTTACGAGTCGATGGTCGCATTTTTAAATCCTCCCGACCTCGTTCTCTATTTAAGGAAATCTCTCCCAAAACTTAAAGAGCAGATAACGCTTCGCGGAAGAGATTATGAAAAAAATATCCCTGACGACTATCTCTCTAACCTGAATCGCTATTACGACGATTGGATGTCCACGTATTCACTAGGGAAAAAGCTTATTATTGAAAGCGATGATCTAAACTTTTTAAAAAATCCGGACGATTTTGAAGGGATCTGTCAAAAAATTGTCGGCGCCCTCGACCAGCGCGATCTCTTTCTCGACTCAAAAATATCCTGAAGGTATTCGATTTTTTATTAAGGCTCTTCGAAATCTAACCGAGGAGTTCAGTGGAGATCGAATATGGATAAAAAATTGAAAGTACTACTCGCACTGTTATTAGCGACTCTTGGGAGCCTCTCCCTGTCGGGCTGCTCGTCGTCGGAAGTTTCTGACAACGCAGAAGTCACGGCAGATGAGCTACCGGTAGTCGATGCCCAAACGGACCAGCTACCCAATAGTCTCGACCAACCTGCAGATGGCCAACTTGCAGAAGCGCCAACTGCTGATGGGCTTGCCCCTGAAGCATCCGTCGATATGCCTGCAGCCTCTCCAGATGCGCTTGCACAAGCACCGACAGATCTTCCGGCTAACAGCCCTTCATTCGAAGCACCGCCTTCAATGAATGAACAAGCTGCCGCTCCGGTTGAACCCGCAGCACCTGTGGCCTCTGCACCGAGTGAACCTACGGGCGGCGGAGCTGCTCTTTATGAAGTTAAGCCTGGCGACACTCTCATGAAAATCGCCTTCATGGTTTACGGCGATGTTTATCAGTGGAGAAAAGTTCTTGATGCAAATAGTGACCGGATCTCCGATCCTGCTCGCCTCGTAAAAGGAACCCAACTTCGCGTCGATAACGCAGCTAACGAGACTTATTACGATGGCTTTGAAAAGTACCTCATTAAGTCAGGGGATACTCTCGGTTACATCGCAAATGATGTCTACGGAACTAAGAGTAAGTGGAAAGACCTTTGGAAGATGAATGACGGGCTCGTTAAGGACCCCAATCGCATCTATGCCGGTTTCTTTCTTCGCTATACAGCGGGATCCGCACCCCTTGCATCTGAGTCTGGAACTGAAGCCGTCAGAAATCCTAGCTCCTTTCAGGAAGCAAAGATTCCCGCTGATGGAACAACCTCAGCCCAGTAATCGTTCTCGAACCTAAAATCTCCAGGTGGAAATGCTCGAGTAGGCAAATTTCACCGACTACCTAGAAGCCACCCTCCCGAGTTAAACTCGAGTGAGGGTGGTTTCATTTTTATGGGTAACAGCAAACCTTTAAAAAACGTTTTCATTTTATTTCTCGCACTCATTGTGAGCGTGGGATGTTCAAACGTGCCCGTGGAACGAACCGCTTTAGCGCATGATCTACTAACAGAACCACCCAAGGAGTTTTCAGGCGCCGTAGAAACCTCTTTCCGTAAACACATCACACTCGTCCAAGATCCAGAAATTAATCAGTACATACTGAAAGTTTCTGGTCGTATTTTTTCGTTGATAAAAACACCTATCTCGATCGAGCTCATCTCGACGACATCCCAAGGGTATGCTCCTTCGTTTTGGGTTATACCCGGTGGAAAAATTTTCGTTGATCTCCGTGCTTTAAAAGTGCTTCATTTCGAAAACGAAATCGCTGCAGCCCTTGCGCTCGCTTGGGAGCGCTCCGAAGGAAGTGGTTTTCGGGGAAGATTAATCGAAGAAGCAGGTAGCGCCGATCCTGATGCATTAAGAATCTGGGTCTATACTGAAGACGAGAGTCAACGGGCCATCGAAAAGGCGATTAGCAGAATCTATAAAGCCGGGTACGACCCAAGGGGAATTGTTACTTATTTTGATCGTATTTCCTATAAAGCCAAAATGCGCGGAGACTCCGAAAATGACCATTTAAAAGAGACAGCGAGAAGAATTCTCTCTTCCTACGCACCTCTATTAAATCCGATTGTCCGTACAGAAGATTTTTATAAAATGAGAAAACGGTTGGAACGACTTTGAAAACACTAGGAACGGAGATCCGAGAAATGATTGATGTCATTAACCAAAATGAGGTGGAACTCGAGAGCTGGGTTCAATCGAGCACAAAGAGCATTGAGCGGGTTTTAAAGCTTCCTGGAGATGCGAGTACCCGACGCTATTACCGCCTTTGGACGAAAGAAAAATCATTCGTCATGATGAAAATGGAGCCATTCACAGAACATGGAATGCAGCTTGATTTTCTAACACTCCAAAAACACCTCATGATGAATGGCATCGACGTTCCCGCGGTTCTCGACGTCGACCCTGCGCGTGGCCTCATTCTTTTAGAGGACCTGGGAGACGTTACGCTACTTAGACTCCTTCAAGACGTCTCCACTCCAGAGGTCGAGCGCGATCTTTATGAACAGGTTATCGACTCGTTAGTGGATTTACAGCTCCAAGCCTCCCCAAAAGAAGGCTCACCCGACCTCGCTGCTTTTAAACTTTTTTTTAATCATGAAAAACTGATGTGGGAGATGAATTTCACAATCGAACACTTCTATAAAACCTATCTGGCGCGGGAGTTTACCGATCGAGACATGAAGATAATGGTGAACAGACTGAGCGAGTTTTGTCAGACCCTAGCCGATGAACCCGTCGTATTCACTCACCGCGATTTTCATTCTAGAAATATTATGGCGACACCCATTTCAAAAGATGAAAACCGTCTGGTGATGATTGATTTTCAAGATGGGAGGATGGGGCCAGCCCAGTACGACCTCGCCTCTCTCCTAAAGGATAGCTATTACCAACTTGAAGACGAACAGGTTCGTAGACTCGTCGATTACTATATTGTTCGGAGAGAGTCGCTGAGTGGAATTAAAATAGACCGCGATCATTTTTGGCGAATCTTTGATCTCATGTCAGTTCAAAGAAACTTTAAAGCAATTGGATCATTTGCTTCGTTTTTAAATCGAAGAGGAAATCCGGGTTACCTAAAATATATTGGAAATACTTTTGAAAATATCAGAAGAACTCTTCTGAAATATCCTGAATATTCTGACTTACGTGAGGTGCTTTTCCATTACTATTATTTCTAATGCTATGGTGATGGCGGCGGGTCTGGGAACACGGCTTCGCCCATTCACTGAAAAAACTTCGAAACCGCTCCTGCCACTTATGGGTGTTCCCATGGCTCAGTACGCATTTGATTTACTGAAGCGAACTTCCGTAAATACGACCGTTGCTAATATACACCATCTCGCTAACGCTTCATCGCAAGGACTTCGCTTTCTCGACTTTCAGGGTAAACTCGAAATCAGTGATGAAAGTGATCTCTTACTAGGAAGTGCGGGTGGCATTGCAAAAGCGTCTCCCGCATTTAAAGGGGGCGCGTTTTATCTTTTAAATGCGGATACTATTTGTAACGCTCATTTAAGCGATCTCGCAAAACATCATCTTCTTTTGAAAAATCAATTTAGTGTAAAACTTACCCTTCTCCTTTTTCGAAAAGCACCCACACAGGGGTCTTACCGAGAAATTCATGTGGATGATCGCAGAAGTTTAATTCGTGGACTCGGCGAACCTAAGCAGGGTCGAACTCTTTACGGTGGAATCGCCATTTTAGAGCCGAGCTGTCTTCAGGGTATCGATCCAAAAATTCCTGGAGATTTTGTTCCCCAAATTTTAGAACCAGCCATTCGTGTGGGTCGAGCGGGTGCATTCGTTATTGATAACAGCCTCGAAG
>JBGSHQ010000193.1:0-6888 GCA_041752095.1 Bdellovibrionia bacterium | reverse complement strand
TCCCGCGGCGGCGGTCGTGAAGGTGGATACGGACGCGATTCTCGTGGGGGTGGCCGCGATGGCGGGTACTCTCGTGACTCACGCGGCGGCGGCCGTGAAGGCGGATTCGGTCGTGACTCGGGCGGCGGCGAACGCCGTTTCGGTCGTTCTGCTTCAGCAGGCGCTAGCGGCGAATCACGCGGCAGTGTTTATGGATCTGCAGGACCAAGAGTTACCCCTGCAGCCGCAGGTGGATTCTCGAAGCCTGCTCGTAAATGGGGCCAGCCTGCAGGAGATGCTCCACGCGCGGCTGTGAAAACGGTGGCAGGCGTAAAACCTGCTTTTCCAGGATCGAAGCCTAAGGTTCCTTACGCTAAGAAATTTGGTTCGGATTCGCGACGATAATCAAGAAAGGTAAATCTGATTATGAAATCACTTTTAATTCTAAGCCTAACATCACTTATTTCTCTTTCTGCCCAAGCCACACCCCTGATGATTTCCTGTCTGGATAAGGACAATCGGATGAGTTGGGGAGTCGAAATTAAATCCGATCTTTCGCTCGCGATTCATAACGATAATGATCACGATATCGCGATGAAAAAAACGAAGATGGAAATTTTCGAAACCTATCCAAGCCAAACCGAAGTCACATTCGAGGGGCAAGACGGTTCTAGCAAAGTAAACTTTGTTTATACGCTTGAAACAAAGACCGGCACCCTCTATGCGAATCCAGGAAAAAGAGATGCTTTTCAGGTCGAGTTCGAATGCAAACTCGCGAAAGACGTTATGAACTGGAGTGAAGCCAAACAGGCTTTAAAAGATGCGCCTTCTCAGGGCGGCTCGACGCGTTTCTGATCCGGACTCTTAAAAACTCCCCCAGCGGAATATCGTCATCCTCGCACTGGATCGATTCACGACCATCGATTTTCAAGACCGGCCTAACTCATTAAAAATATTATCTTATTTGATTTACTCGAATAAAATGAAACCCGACGCTATCCGTAATTGACTCAGTGCGTCAGTGTGGATTATAACCCTCTCCATGAAACACCTCTCCTTCCTGATCTTTTTAATCACAGCGCTGACTGGAAACCCCAGTGAAGCAAGTCCGCTAGATTCGACCTTCACCATCAAGGATTCAAAGATCACCCTGTACACGAATATTTATATCTACGGTGAGGCGGCCACGAACCAAGTTGCTGCAGACATTGAAAACACCATTCTTAGCGTTTGGGAAAAACGAAGTGATGGCACCCCTTGGACTTTTCTTGACCCGAAAACGAACCGCACTTATACGGTTCATTTTCGGGTAAAAGTTCGGGTTTACGAAGGAAAAGAAAAGATAAAACCAGAAGGCATTTACGAAACCCTAAACCCTCTGAATCGAAGTAACTACATTCAGATGACCAATAAAGAGTTTAGATCACAGGTGCAGGGTGGTGATGAGGGAACATGGCAACTGGATAGCGACCATACTTATGCCCATGAATTCGGCCATCTTCTAGGTCTTATTGATCGTTACAAAGACAAAAATATAAACGGCGAAGTTTATTCGATCCCAGATTTAGGCTGGGAAAAAAATCTTATGGGGAACTCGAGCGCCGGAGTTGTCGAACAACGGAACATCGACACGATCGCTACACTCGCACTCGTTCAATATAAAAAATTTCTATCGCTGAATCGGTTACTCAAATTAAAATCTGAATCCGATGCTTTTCACGGCTGGATAAATATAGATACTGCCGCTTATTAGAGAAGTCCCGCCGCCGCAGTCGCCTTCATCGCAGCCTCAAGCTCGGACGGCGAACACGTAGCCGTGCCTCGCTTACCCACGACCACACCGCCGCCGAGATTTCCTAAAACCGCGGCTTCGCTGATCGTGGCGCCCGATGCATAGGCTAGAGCCATGATCGTGATCACGGTATCCCCTGCTCCAGACACATCATAAACTTCACGAGCAAAAGTGGGGATCACTTCAGGCTTCTTCACGCCGCGCTTAAACACAGCCATGCCGTCTTTACCGCGAGTAATGACCACATAAGGCGAGCCAGTCCCTTTAAGGAGAGCGGCGCCTGCAGCCTCAAGCGATGCTGAATCTCGAATCGAAATTCCGGTAAGCTTTTCAGCCTCCTTCGTATTCGGGGTCATAAACGTTGCACCTCGGTAAAGCTCGAGGGAGGACTTAGAGTTCGGGTCCATGAGAACCGGAACTCCGGCCACCTTTGCAGCACTCACTACTTCACGAACGAGTTTTCGAGAGAGCATCCCCTTCGCATAGTCTTGGATAATGACGGCATCGACTCCGGAAGACTTCTTTAAATGAGCGCGCACTGATTTTAAAATCTGTGACTCCACCTTCACAGAAATCGCTTCTGGCGTTTCATAATCCACGCGCAGAAGCTGCTGACCACCACTCACAATCCGTTCTTTCACGATCGTGCGCCGACCTCGGTCCACTACTAAAGACCGGTCCGAAACTTTTTCTTTTTTCAGCAGAGAACGAAATTCACTAGCAAATCGATCTACTCCGATAATCCCTACTAATTCCGAGCGCGCACCCAGCGCGTGTAAATTATCCGCAACATTCGCTGCAAGCCCGAGCTTATGGACCTCACTCTGAACAAATACAATCGGCACAGGTGCTTCAGGACTAATTCGCTCGACTTCACCGGTCGTGTAACGATCAATTCCCACATCCCCGATGACTAAGATTTTTCGGTCCTTAAAAGTTCTGACTAGACTTTTTAAACGATCAAGCTTTGATGAGGGCTTTTCTAAAATTTTTTTTGCCATAAAATTTTTTTCCTAACTCTAACTTATGTACGACCGAGAAGTCGCATCACTTCACCAAGTGCCTCCATCGAACTAATCGTCCTCATGCACGGATAGTAATGGCACTTTGGGCCTCGACACGTAAAATCTCGCCCACAGTAAACCTCAGGGACGAGGATTCCTGCATCTTCCGAATCTTCCACATACGGCCCCCATCGAATGGCGCTCTGAACTCGAATGGGAGGATAGAACGTCACTACGGGTTTATTCATGGCGACTGCGATGTGAAGCGGGCCCGTCGATGGTGCGACGACGAGATCCACTTCTCCAAAAAGTGCCGCAAGATGATCCACTCCCCCCGCTTTCTCACTCCCGTACACAAGTACATTCGTTTCTGTTTTAGCGGCCTGGATTCGCATCCTCTCAAGCAGCGGAGCCTCTCCGGGCCCACCCGTAAGAAGAACTTCATGCCCTTCTTTTACAATCCCTCGAACGAGCTCGACATAATGATTTTCTGGCCAATTTAAGGCAGAGCCACCCATCCCGGGATGGACTGCTACGAGTTTCTTCCCTAACCCTTTTTCATCACGAGCCGCTCGGTCCCAGCCCTGCTCGGCTAACCAGCGCTTCGCCCAAGCAGCCCGTTCTTCCGACACGGCGACTTTCGTTGGCTGCTTATGACTTTCGATTCGAATCCCAAGCTTTCGTAAAAGCTGAAGATTATAATCCGCTTCATGCATTTCGACCAGTGAACGACGCTGACGCGAACCACGGTTATAAAAAAGATAGGAGTGTAGTTTAGAAAGTGGCCCGATTCGGTTCGGCACTCCTACTCCGAAAAGAGCGGCTGCGATTCGAAACGTGGAGTGAAGCACAATCGCAATGCTAAAATCCTGCGCCTTCAGTTCTTCCATCAAACGGAAAAATCCAGATAAGCCCGAATGGCGGCCATTTGGATCGTAGATAAAAACCGCATCGACATCCGGAATATTTCGGATGAGTGGAGCAACAAAATCGCGAACGAGAAAAGTAATATGCGCGTTTGGATACTGCTTTCGTAGTGCAGAAATCACAGGGGTCGAAAGAACGACATCACCGATCCGGTCCGGTCGCGCAACAAGGATGCGGGGATTTTTGACTTCGTCTAAAGTTTCGGCGCCAGATTTAATTTCCATTCGATTCTTAGAGCTTCAGTTTAGCCCGAACTTTTCCTTCCATCCAGTCGACGACCTCATCGAGTGTGTATTTCGTTGTGTCGAGTTCGATGGCGTCTTCCGCTTTTCGAAGGGGCGCCACTGCGCGGGTCATATCTCCCTGGTCGCGTTCCGCAATCTGCCGCTTCACTTCTTCGAAACTCGGAGCATCAGCATCCGCTGTCTCAAGCTCGACTAACCGGCGCTTCGCGCGTTCTTCGATCGAAGCGGTCAGAAAAAATTTCACGTCCGCATCGGGAAAAATTACCGTCCCAATATCTCGACCCTCAAGAATCGCGCGGCCCTTACCGCCCATTGAGCGCTGGAGCGAGATCAGAGCCTTACGCACATCAGGAATAGCTGAAACACGACTTGCAGCCATCGAAATTTCCGGCGTCCGTATGTACGCCGTAATATCGTGGCCGTTAGCAAAAATTCGGTTTGAGGGACTGAGTTCTAATTTTCTCTCGAAATGAAGCTGCGTTTCGCGTGCAATTTCTGCCGCTCGTTTTTCGATTGCAGGAATTTCTTCCGACTTAAATGCAGTAAACCCTTTTTCAAGCGCGTAATTTTCTTTTAAAAGAAGATACGCAATCGCCCGATATAGAGCGCCCGTATCGACGTGAATAAATTCTAAACGTTTTGCGAGTCGTTTCGTCGCCGAACTTTTTCCGGTTCCTGCAGGACCGTCGATCGCAACGACCGGACCTTTTTTCGGTATTGATGCGAGCTCTGCCGCTAAACCCTTAGCCATTTTTCTTACCCCGTCGTTCAGCTGGAAGTTCTGCTGCTAATGCACGAATGGCGATTAGGTTTTCGGCCTTCGTCCCTATCGAAATTCGAAGAGCGTGCATGAGTCCGTAATTCGAAACCGGCCTAAAAATCACTCCGCGTCTGAGACAGTTTTCGTAAACATCGCCGCCACGCTTTCCCAGTCCAGAACTCGTATCGATGAGGAGAAAGTTTCCTTGGCTTGGCCAGTATGGTATTCCCATCTTTTTTAAAGCCGTCGTCCAGAGCTTCATCCCCGCATCGTTAGCCTTCTTCGACTTTTTAACGAATGCGGTATCTTTCAGTGCTTCAGTGGCAGCAGCCAGTGCGCAGGCATTTAGATTAAAAGGCTGGCGAGTTTTCTCGACCGTCGAAATAATTTCTGGAGCGCCGATCCCGTAACCCACGCGAAGCCCAGCAAGGCCATAGACCTTAGAAAACGTGCGAAGAATAACCATGTTCGGATAATCCTTCATGAGCCCCGTAGGCTCTGGAAGATCCTTCGCGTTTATATATTCCCAGTATGCGTAATCCAAGACCACTAATACCGATCCATCTCGGATCTTCGACATTTCCTTCAGAAATGTCTTTACCTCATAAGTCGTATTATACGTCCCAGTCGGATTATTCGGGTTTGCGAGAAAAATCATTTTCACGCGCGGCTGTGAGCGAACCACCTCAGCCATTGCTTTTAAATCCGCACGGAGATCCGGTGTTAACCCCGACTCGAGTGTGGCAACGCCTTGGATCTGAGCGCAGATTCGGTAAGCGATGAATGCGGCCTTCGAGGTCACGATCTGATCTCCTGGCACACAGTACGCGCGGATCAGCATATCGATCACTTCGTTCGAACCATTTCCCACGATAATCTGACGGGTCGGTAGTTTATGGAGCTTGGAGATCGCTTCCTTTAAATGAAACGCGGATGCATCTGGATAGCGATGCAGATCTAGAATTTTTTTTCGAAGGAGAGCGAGCGCTTTAGGCGAAGGCCCGAGAGGATTTTCGTTTGAAGCCAGCTTCACTACATTCTTAATTTTAAATTCCCGCTGAGTCTCTTCAATCGGCTTTCCGGGAACATAAGGGGCTAGATTCCGGATATACTCAGGCGCATTTAGAAATGACATATTTCGCGAACTACACCACGGGTCTAACCTTGGTGCAAGCCCACTCGACGCCCTGCACTTCTTCTTCGAAAAGTACGAGAATTCGCGTGATTAAGTCATGGATCTCGCTCAGCTCTTGCGCCGCATTATCGTCACCAATCCCAAGATCATAGAGTCCCGCCGCAGCAACCGGAGCACCTGTCGCATCGATATTAATTCCAGCATGAAGAAGAACCGAAACCGGAGACGCGGTCACAATCGAAACGGAAAGTTTTCGCTCTGTCCCGTTCGCGTCTAACCAGAATAGGTCATCCCCGACTCGAGTGATTTCCACACCCGATGTGCGCGAAATTTCTTCCCCCGCAATCGCCATAAACAGTCGTTGATAGAGAACGCCTTCGGGAAGCGAAATTCCGAAAAACTCTCCTAAAAAATGAACCATCAGCTTCGAACGAATGAAATCATTTTCAAGCCGGTCTTCCCAGTCGACGAGATGCTCGGTCTTCACTTCGCAAGGACCGATGAAAACAGCCACCGCCGAACCCCGCATCTGCCACTTCGTGAGTAAGAAGTGTGGACGAAGCTCGGGTCCAGTATAAGTCATCATTTCTTCAATCAGTCGCGTGGTGATTTGCATAAATTTATTCTTGGGCGGGATATTTTTCGGGGTGGGTTTCGATTTTTTTGAATTCTATTATTGTGTGTTTTTTAGGGTCATAGAAATCGATCTTTATACCACTTGAAGTAATCGAGAGAGCATCACTAAAATAGGAGGGCTGCATAAGCCTGTACTCACCTGAATTTAAGTCGGGAGAAATCAGTCCACCGTTTTTAATTTCGAACTTAGGAGTCTTAAGCACAAAACGAATCCGATAATGACCTAACGATTCAAATATTTCTGCTTTAATACCGAACTGGGTGTTTTCGTAAAAACCCTTAAGTTGAGTAATTTCAGTATCATTTACATTTCTTTTCGGAGTTGCAACAGTAGCTAATTTATCATGATTGAGTGTTCCGATTGCAAAATCACCTAAAAATGAAGGGCCAACTGAAGAATTAGTCAGATC
>JBGSHQ010000192.1:0-5270 GCA_041752095.1 Bdellovibrionia bacterium | reverse complement strand
CCAATGAGTGGTTCTCGTGGAAGTAGATCTGTCACAACGCCACAAGTAGCGGACACGCGCTGGACGCTCGCTTTTGCGATTGTGATGCTCCTTCTATTCGCGCTCTTTTTAGTTCTTTATTCGGTCTCTAAAAAGGAATCTGTAAAATTACGCGAACAAATCGAAACACTCCGAGCTGAGAAATCAAAACCCGCTCCTCCTAAAGAGCAAACTCCCGTCGATAATGAAGTCGAATCCCGAAAATCTGCTGGAGCGAATTCAGATCTTCAAAACGCTATTCTAGGCGAAGCAAAATCGTTTCTTTCGGTGAATTCGCAAGGTGGTAAGTCAGGCGCAAGCCCCGATGTTGAGGTCATGGATCTAGCGAGCGGTGACTTTCTCGTTCGAATTGCGGCACCCAATTTATTCGCGCCTGGAAATGCGCGGGTATCGAAGGAGACGCGGGAGTTTGTGGATCGACTAGGAGAACTTATCGTGAAGTCGGGGCGTCGCCTTCGGATTGAGGGGCACGCGGATTTTGATGATTCCGAAACGATCGCGAGAAAAACCTCAGATTACGCGAATACCTGGGAGCTTTCAGCGGCAAGATCAGCGGCACTTGCTCAGTACTGGATGCGGAAGTTTGATCTCGATCCTGCGAAAATAGAGACTGCAGGATTTGGAAAGTTTCGCCCGCTCGAGCAGAAAGTGGGGCGCCCTCCGCAGGCGAATCGCCGTATCGAAGTCGTTATTCTCAGGCTTGAAAACTAGGGAATTCCTAACTTAGCTTCGAGTTGCGCTAACGCATACAGCCATCAAGTAAAACTTTAATTGTTTCGAATGTGGGGATTCGGTTAGGATCGCGCTTTAGCCAGCTTTCACAGGAGATCCGAATGATTAAAGATTATGTCGACGGTAAATGGGTAGCTTCGTTCGGTAAAGAGAGCGTGGCGATCACGAATCCAGCAAACGCGAAAGAAATCGGCCGATGCCCGATGGGGACCTCTGAGGATGTGAATCGTGCGGTGAAGGCAGCGCACGCTGCGTTTCTCGAGTGGCGCCTGGTTCCGGTGATGGAGCGCGTTCAGTATCTCTTTAAACTTAAGCCCCTGCTCGACGCTCATGTCGATGACCTAGCTAAGATGGTCACCCAGGAGCATGGCAAAACTTTTAATGAAGCACGCGCGAGTGTGAAGCGCGGGATTCAGATGGTGGAAACCGCTACCGGAATGCCAACGTTCCAAAAAGGCGAGTTCTTAGAAGATATCGCTCGTGGGATTGACTGTGTAACGATGCGCCAGCCGATGGGCGTGTTTGCAGGCATCGCTCCTTTTAACTTTCCTGCGATGGTTCCATTCTGGTTCTGGCCGTTTGCGGTCGCTTCGGGAAATACGTTCGTTTTAAAACCGTCTGAACGCGTACCACTCACGCACCAACTCATTTTTGATCTGATCGAAAAGACCGGGCTCCCCAAAGGCGTGATGAATCTCGTTCACGGCGGAAAAGATGTCGTGACTGCGCTTTGCACGCATCCGGATGTGAAGGGAACCTGTTTCGTAGGATCGACGCCTGTGGCGAAGTACGTTTACGAAACTTCAGCGAAGCATGGAAAGCGTTCGCAGGCTCTGGGTGGCGCTAAGAATTTCATGGTGATGCTGCCCGATGCTCCGATGGAGAAGTCGTGCGCGACGGCACTTGAGTCGATCATTGGATGCGCGGGGGAGCGATGCCTAGCGGGTTCGGTCGTCGTTTGCGTAGGCGATGAAACTTACTCTAAAGTGAAAGATCAGTTAAGCCGTTCGGCATCTGATATTTCTGTGGGCGATGGAATGGATCCCGCCGTTCAGATGGGCCCTGTGATTTCCCAAGAATCGAAAGACCGAATTTTAGGTTTAATTAAATCGGCAATCGATGACGGCGCTAAATTACTCGTCGATGGACGAGTGGGTGTTGATAAAATGCCTGGATACTTCTTAAAACCATCGGTGATTGCAGACGTGACCGAAAATATGCGGGTCGCGAAGGAAGAAATCTTCGGGCCAGTCGTCTTGATCGCTAAGGTAAAAACACTCGATGAAGCCATTGCATGGATCAATCGATCAAACCTTGCAAACACCACGACACTCTTCACTTCGAGTGGACCTGCTGCACGCAAATTTTCAAGCGAAGTCGCTCCTGCGATGATCGGAATTAACATCGGCGTTCCAGCTCCGATGTCTTTCTTTAGCTTCGGTGGATCTCGCGATTCGTTCTTCGGAGACATTAAAGCACACGGTGCTAACTCGGTTCAGTTTTTCACTGACGAGAAAATAATTACCCAACGTTGGATGTCGGATTCGAACGTTTGGTGAGGGATGCAGTGAGATTATCGATGAAAACACTACTCATTAAAAATGGAACAGTCGTAACCGCTTCCGATATCCAGTCTGCCGATGTCTATATCGAAGGCGAAAAAGTCCACACCATCGGAAAGAATCTCAGCCTGAAGGCAGATGAAACAATCGACGCTAAAGGGTGTTATCTATTTCCCGGTGGTATCGATGCCCATACGCATATGGAGCTCCCTTTCATGGGAACCTATTCAAGCGATGATTTCGAATCGGGTACGCTCGCAGCTCTCCACGGCGGAACCACGACGATTATTGATTTTGCGATCCAAACTCAGGGTAAGTCTTTAGGCTCTGCTCTCGATCAGTGGAACGAAAAGGCAGGCGGAAAAGCAGTCGGCGACTATGCCTTCCACGTCGCCGTTACCGATTTTAATGAGAACACGAAGAAAGAAATTCGGGGACTCATCGAAGAGAAGGGGATCACATCGTTTAAAACCTTCATGGCTTATAAGGGTGCGCTCATGGTGGACGATCGCCAGATTATTGCCCTCATGAATGAAGTGAAAAAATACGGGGGCATGGTAACGACCCACGCAGAGAACGGCGACCTTGCTGATGTGCTCGTGCAAGAAAACCGCGCAAAAGGGAATACGGCTCCGAAATATCACGCGCTCTCCAGGCCTCCGATCGTCGAAGCTGAAGCGACCGGACGAATTATGGATCTGGCTTTCGAAGGGGGGCATCCTCTCTATATTGTTCACATGACGTGTGAAGCGGCGCTGAATCGTGTACGTACCGCGATGATGCGAAACCAAAAGGTTCACGTCGAAACTTGCGTTCAATACTTACTGCTCGATGACTCTGTTTATCTCGAGGAAAACTTTGGTGGTGCAAAGTACGTGATGAGCCCGCCGATCCGTAAAAAATCGGACCAGGAAGCGCTCTGGGCTGCGATCAGACAGAATTTAGTCGAAGTTGTGGCCACCGATCACTGTCCGTTCTGTATGGATCAGAAACGGATGGGGATTGATGATTTTTCTAAAATTCCTAACGGCGGTCCTGCGGTTGAGAACCGAATGGAGCTCCTATATTCAGAAGGCGTCTTAAAAGGAAAAATCGATTTAAATAAGTACGTCGATGTGACTTCCACCGCTCCTGCTAAAATCTTTGGGCTATTCCCTAAAAAAGGAACGATCGCAGTCGGTGCAGACGCCGATATCGTGATTTTCGATCCGAACGAAGAGCATACCCTTTCGGCTAAAACCCACCACATGAACTGCGACTATTCGATGTACGAAGGTTGGAAGTTAAAAGGTAAGTGCCGAACGACGATCCTGCGTGGAACAGTCGCGATCGACCGAGGAGCCGCAAAAATAGGTAAAGGATTTGGGAAGTACATTCCTCGGGCGAAACTCGGTCAGTTAAATATCAGTTAAACACAAAATAAATTTCAGGAGAAATAAAATGGCCCAGATTGTAAAAGCCGGAATTATCCAGTTACGCAACCAGATCGATACTTCGAAAAGTTGCGAAGCGCATCGTAAGGCGATGATCGAAGGGCATATGCCTTTTATCGAGAAGGCAGCAAAACAAGGCGTTCAAATGCTTTGTTTTCAGGAAGTTTTCACAGGTCCTTACTTCTGCCCATCTCAGGATAAAAAGTGGTATGGACTTGCCGAAGCGATTCCAGAAGGCCCAACCACACAGCTCATGTGTGAGCTTGCGAAGAAGCATAAGATGGTGATCGTCGTACCGATTTATGAAGAGGCGATGAAGGGTGTTTATTATAATACTGCGGCTGTGATCGATGCAGACGGAAAGTATCTCGGTAAATACCGAAAGAACCACATTCCGCAAGTGGCAGGATTCTGGGAGAAGTTCTTTTTTAAACCAGGCAACATGGGATACCCCGTTTTTAAAACGGCTTACGGAAATGTCGGCGTCTATATTTGTTACGATCGTCACTTTCCAGAAGGCGCACGCGCACTCGGCCTAAATGGAGCGGACATCGTGTTTAACCCATCTGCTACCGTAAAAGGGCTTTCACAATATCTTTGGGAACTCGAACAGCCTGCGCACGCGGCAGCAAACGGATATTTCATTGCGGCCATTAACCGCGTGGGTACTGAAGCGCCTTGGAATATCGGCGAATTTTACGGCTCTTCTTACTTCGCTAGCCCACGCGGAAAAATCATCGCGCAGGCGTCTTCAGATAAAGACGAACTCGTCGTTGCCGATCTTAATTTTGATGAAATCCGTGAGATCAGAGATCTCTGGCAGTTTTACCGCGACAGAAGACCTGAGACTTACACTCCGCTCACAGATTTATAATTTTAATTTCATAGGAAATGATTATGACCGACTCTAAAAAATACCGCAGTAACGAAGAAATTCTCGCTGTAAGAAAAAAGCATTTTCTTCACACCGCAGGACTTTACCATCCTTCGAAGCCCCTCCAGCTTGTAAAAGCCCAAGGAGCTTTTGTTTGGGATTCTGAAGGTAAAAAATACCTCGACGCCATTGGCGGGATTGTTTGTATTTCGGCAGGACATAATCATCCGAAGATTAAGAAAGCTCTGATGAAGCTGCTTGAAGAGGACGCAATCCAGCATACAAGCACTCTTTATCTAACTGAATATTCCGTCGATGCAGCGAAAGCGCTCGTCGAAGAAGCTCCGAATGGTCTAGACCGTGTTTCGTTTACGAACTCGGGTTCAGAAGCAAATGAACTTGCGATCATGGCCGCCAGGAACGCAACCGGTGAGACGATGGTGGTTAACCTTCGCCATTCCTATCACGGAGGAACCGCTGCAACTCTTGCGTCCTGTGGTCATAGTTCCTGGCGCTTTAAAGCTCAGCCTGTGACTGGAACGACTTCGGCGTTAGAACCAAACTGCTACCGCTGTCCTTTTGGGAAGAAGCCCGAATCCTGCTCGTTTGAATGTGCAAAGAACGTCGAAA
>JBGSHQ010000191.1:0-2082 GCA_041752095.1 Bdellovibrionia bacterium | reverse complement strand
GGGCTTTTAAATACTCCTTCATCCAAACGGCAGGCTGGTCCTTATATTTTTCGGCCTCGCGGAGGCTGTAGTTTTTCAAGTCGTTTAGGGCAAGCGCGATCACTGCCAGGTGAAGGGATTCGATGGTCTTAAAATAGTAGTGAATGAGCGGGGGGTCGACCCGGGCGCGCTTTGCTACGTCCCGGAGTGTGGTCGGTGCGATACCGTTCTCAATAAACGCCTGTAAAGCGGCCTGGACGATGCGGTCACGTCGATCAGGGCTCGGTAGGGCTCGAGTTTTAGGCTTTTTAGGCATTCCCTTTCTCTTCGGCGGGGTGCGGTGGAATATTTAGTTAAATTAACTAGATTTATAACTTTAAGAACAAAACTTTTAATTAAATTAAAATTCTTCTTGCAGGGGGTTTCGCACTGCGCTATTAAGCGTTTCATGAAAACGATGCAGTACATGAGCTATAAAACATGCGTAAAAGACCGACTTCGCGAGATCAGGAAAAATCGTAGCGTGATGACCCAAGCCTATATCGCTGAAAAGCTTGGGGTGCAGAGTCCGTATCTTTCGCGGGTTTTAAACACCGAAAAAGCCCAATTTTCTGAAGACCAACTTTACCGACTTTTAGAAGCGCTTGGGTTTAATGAAGACGAACGCGAGTTCTTGTTTCTTTTAAGGACCTACGAAGTGACAGGACTTCCGGAGAGGCGAGCAGAGATTGAACGAAGGATTCGAAAAATCCAGGCGGCTGAGTCTGTTAAAGAATTAACGTGTTTAACCCAGGCGCTGAGTGAGGCGATGAAGGAAGCCGGGCAATCGTAGAAAAATGGAGCGGGAAAAGAGACTCGAACTCTCGACCTCCACGTTGGCAACGTGGCGCTCTAACCAACTGAGCTATTCCCGCGGACTCACATTTTCAAAGAGTCCTTTTGATAGCTGGACTCGGACGGTCGGTCAAGGCAGATTTAGAAAGATGAAGATCTATACCAAGCACGGCGATCAGGGTGAAACAGGCCTCTTCGGTGGGGACCGGGTTCCTAAGGATCACCTACGAATTCGGGCATATGGGACGCTGGACGAGCTTAATGCTGCACTGGGTCTGGCGCTTGCGGCTGGCTCCGTGGACGCTTCTTTTACTTCTCGTCTACGTCGGATTCAGTCTGAGATTTTTCAGCTGGGTTCGGAGCTTGCGACTCCACGGGGTAAGACGCTTACGATTGCGCTCATCGAAGACGACCATGTTCGCGAGCAAGAAAAAGAAATCGATGAAATGGAGAAGTCGCTCTCGCCGCTCACTAATTTTATTCTACCGGGTGGTGGGCTTGTCGCCGCACATCTGCACCTCGCTCGAACGATCTGCCGTCGCGCGGAACGCGAGATGGTGATTCTCCACCGTGCAGAATCGATCCGTCCGGTAGTACTTCAGTATGTAAATCGTTTAAGCGATTATCTTTTTGTGGCTTCGCGGTTTGCGAATCATGCCGCGGGTGTGGCTGATATTCCTTGGGTGGCTGTAAAAAAAACGGTGTGAACAAGCAGCAATGAACTTAGAAGCGCCAGAGTCTATTGCGTATAAACCCAAAAATTTTTTCCAGGCCTTCAGACTGTTTCTTGGAAAAAGTGATTACACTTTTGATCATTTACTAAAACTCGTGCCAGTCCAAATCCAATATCAGGACATTGATGGTTACTGGTATAGTTCTTGGGATTACGAGTTAGGCTTAGGCATTCGGATTAAGAATCCGAATGGTTGGCTCGATACGATTATTATTTACGAGCGTGAATTCCGGGATCTGCAGCTTGAGGAATTCAAGAAGCGGGGTACTCGTAAGAGACTGCAAAATACTGCTCATCTTTTAAAAATAAGCATACCTGTAATTCTGCTTTATTTTGTCTTAGAAGAAGTCTTAAAAGCATTTAAGATTCGATCTAATATGGATCTATCGGCAATTTTTCTATTGTTCTGCCTGTGGATTTATTTTCGATTTCATAAAAGAGATTATCGGCTTCAGAATATAATTCTGTTCTTAGCCGCCGTTTTTTTTATTTTTGATTCGAAAAATATTTCCGATTTTCTGCGCTAGTAAAGAGGC
>JBGSHQ010000190.1:0-4553 GCA_041752095.1 Bdellovibrionia bacterium | reverse complement strand
AAAAGAAAATGCAGAAAAGACAGAGGCGGGAAGCGGCGATCCGGCGGTACATCGGCTGGCCATCGGTAAAGCAGCGGACGAGGCTCTCGCGACGATCGTGGAGCGTGTAAACGAGGGCTTTAACGGTGGACGGGTCAGTCGGAGTCAGGCGGTATCATGGATTTTGATCCGGCAAGCCGAGCGATTGAGTGATACGTTTATCCGTGAAATCCGAGCGGATCACTTTGACGAAGTAGCGATGCTTGAGGCGGCGCTCAAACAGGCTAAAGCGTCGGGTAAGTTGCCGCCGGAACTCCGCGCGTTCCTGCAAAAGCAGATGATGGGAGCCGACGAAGACGGCACCAAGAAACGCTCGAAAAAAGAGGTTGACGAGCAAGGTACTCAATGAGTACCTTAGAGGAGATGAGTGTGAACGTAAAAGAGTTCAAAGAAGTCCGAGAGACGCTCGGACTCACACAAAAGGAAATGGCGACGCTATTGGGCGGACAGGTTCAGACGGTGAAAAACATCGAGGTAGGACATCGAAAACCGGGAAAACTGGCCATCAAACTCCTTCGATACCTAGTCTCGATCCCGAAATCCAAAGCCGCAGCATTCATCGAGGAACTCAATCGACATGAACCTAAATGAAGCCAAGTCCACTTTAAACAAACTCCTGGTGCGACCACCTAATGAGGCTCTTGAATCCAAGGAACCCAATAAAAATGGGATTCAGGGAGAATCATTTTGTCCAATCGACGCCGGAAAGAAGCCCGGGCGGGGATACATGAATGGTCAGTGGTAGAACTGACCCCCGTCCATGAAACGGAAGAAGACTTTCAGAAACGAATTGAAGAGGTCCAAGAATTGATTGTTCGGATGATGGCGAACTCGAAAAAGAGAGGACGCCCATCCAAGCAAGAGTGGGAAGATGAGTATGCGGCATAAAATAGCATTCTATGTTCGAGTGTCCACCGACGAAGCTGCGCTTCGCGTGGACGGCTCGCTCGTGAACCAGGAACATCGTCTATCTCTGGAAGTAAAATCCAGGAACGCGGTTGCTTCCGGTTGGGGAACGGTCGTGGAAAAATATATCGACGACGGTTATTCCGCGAAGGACACCAATCGTCCCGCATACCAACGAATGATGAGGGATATTCAACAAGGCCGAGTCGATCTGATTATGGTGGCCGAGTTCTCGCGGCTTTCGCGCAATATGTTGGACTTCTGTCTGCTTCAGGAGCGCTTGAAGAAGGTCGGCGCTTCCATTCTCTCGATCAAGGAGTGCTTCGACACCAGTACTCCCGCCGGACATATGATGGTCATGAATATGATCAATATGGCCCAGTTCGAGCGAGAGCAGACGGCAGAACGGGTCGCGCTGAATTTCAACGCCCGGGCATTGCGCGGACTTCGAAACGGTGGACCGAGCCTTCTTGGCTTCGACTCCGATGCCACTAATCACGGAATTCTTCTGGTCAACGAACCGGAAGCGCAAGACGTTCGAGCGATTTTCAATCTCTTCTTGGAAGAGGAGTCGATCGCCAAGACCGTCCAAAGACTTTGGACCTTGCCGATCAAGCCAAAGGCCTTGAAACGCGAATCGTGCCGACACAATTCCGCAGGCGTTTGGCACTCGCGAAGTGTTTTAAACCTCCTTCGGAACCCGGCCTACATCGGCGTCAGGGAAATCAATGTAAGGAGCCGCTTTAAAAACCAAGACCGCCTAAAGCCATACCAGCAGTATTAGAGGGTCAAGGGTGCTTGGCAGCCGATCGTCGATGAAAAGACCTTTATGGCGGCGCAAAACCTCCTGGACGAGAACTTAAAGCTCCACCGAGCCCGCCTTGAGGCGGGTGAAGAACGCGTTTTCTTGCTCTCTGGCATATTGCGCTGCGGCACTTGTGGCCGCCCACTCGTCGGTTCCTCCGCCCATAAGGAAGGTAAAGTTTACCGTTATTACGTCCATCGGAGAATCGAAGGAGAGACGGTTTCCTGCCCGGTCAGAACCGTTAGCGCCGAGGCGATCGAACAAAAGATCCTCGACCACCTGGACAAGCGATTATCGGACGATGGCTACCTACTGAATCTCGGTGAGCGCGCGATCGCGCTCACGGTGGATAAATCGAAGAACGACGTTGCCGAAAAAGGAACGCGCGAAAAGGAGCTTCTGCAAGCCGAACGCGACATCGAAAATGCGTTCGCGATGCTCGGCTCCGGCGGGCCATCGGACCAGATCATCCAGGTCTGTAAGGTCCAGCTCGAAAAACTTCAGGACAAGAAGCAGAAGATCGAAGCCCGCCTTCGTGAACTCTCCTACAAGATCGAGCAAGGCACTACGGCGGAGCAGGAGATGACGCGGGTTCAACAATCCTTGGAGCTGTTCCAGAAGGCCAAGAAGAACGGCAGCCGAAAAGCCCTGAAACGGATACTGAATAAGGTGTTCACGAACATCCGGGTCGATGCGGGAAGGCTAGCGCTTAGTTACTGGACGGCCAGCACGGTTGATATGATTGGCTTCGACTCAGAAACAAAAAAGGCCCCGGACATTTCGTCCGGGGCCGTTCTTTGCTTTCCTTCTGCCAACCGTCCGATCCCTTGGGACCAAACGGTCGATTTTCTGCAGTTTAGGAAAAATGGTCGGGATGGCAGGATTCGAACCTGCGACCCTCTGGTCCCAAACCAGATGCGCTAGCCAGGCTGCGCTACATCCCGATCTACTTCTTAAACCGAAAACTCTTTCGTCCAGGCCAGATGCGAGAGCTGATCTTTCAGGCTCTTCATCAGTAATTCATACTGATCACTCATCTCACCGAACGGAGTAGAATCCGCTTTCACCGTGCGACTCTCGATCGAAGATCTCAGAGACTGAGCTTGAATCGAAATTTCACGGCGACCATTCTTCTCGCCTACTTCTGAAACCCTTTCAAGCGTTTCTAGCAGGTCACCCCAACGTTCTTTCTCAAAACTCTGAACAAGCTCCAGATAAACCGAATTTACCTCGAAAACTTCCGACTTCTTCCCTGAGGCCGACATAAAAACTCCATAACGCAATGCGCTGCATTGATTTTATTCACTTCACCCGAATAGGACCGGTTTAAAAAGGATACTGAACCCCCTACCACCTGTCAAAACACCCTCAGTTGACGGAATTTAATTTTTACACCAACATTATATATAAGAAGGGAGTATTCCAGCCCTCCTAAAACCCCGCAAATAACGAAACTAGCTAAGTATCCACTCATGTTTTTGCTCAGGATGAGCAATTCAACGAAAGGGAATTCTTTCATGGGACGATCACTCTTTACTCATCTAGTCATTCTTCAGGCCGTAGGACTCGGAGTTGTGGCAATGGCCGGTACGGATCGCGGTTTTGATCGGGATAGGAACGTGGGACTTGCCCGCCTTCAAGCCAGGGAAGAGGAAAAAGTCGACGTCCGTGGCTTTCTCACTTGCACCCTTGCTGAAGTGAATAATGGTAAGCCTTGCACTCTGAGCCTCATTAATTCAGCGAATGGCGAATCCCTCCGGGTCATCGGCGGGAATGAAGCCATGAGCCTCTACCAGGCTGGAAAAACCGAAGTCGTCGCTACGGGAGCCATCTCAGGCGACACCATCCGCATCTCCAGCATCAGCACGATTGAATGATCCAGACTTTATGCTAGAGTTTTTCTATGTCTGAAAACCTCTCTGATGCTGTCGTAAAACTGGATCGCCCGAAGTACATCTCCATCCTAAAATCAGAAGGCCTTCCGGCCGCTCTCACCGCTCTCCACCGTGACTCAGAACGAATGGAGTTTGAAACCTTCGAGGGTCGTGATGGCTACCGAGCAGACCTCTACTCCTATCTCGAAGAAGTTCGCTCCTTCTCACGCGAACTCTGGCGTGTTTCACTCGGTGAGACCCCAAGCGCTGGACAACTCGTCAAATAATTATCTTTGCGCTGTGTAGTTATTAGGCGCGAAAATAGAGGTGCTCGTTTAAAAAGGAGACCTCTTATGAAAAAGATACTCGCTATTCTTCTATCTGCTCTATCGATGGCTAGCGCGGCAAACGCTGGCATGTCTGTGAACCTACTCGGCGGGATGAATTTTAGTAATGATAAACTCGATCCCGCTGGTGTGGGCGTAACAACTTCCCCAGTGGGTGGAATAACTTACGGTGCGACCTTAGAGTTTTCAGTTGCTCCGATGATTAACCTTGAATTCGGAGCAATCCAAACTTCAAATAAAAGTAAAAGTACAATCGCGCTTGGATATCAAGTTACTGAAAATAAAAGCTTAGTCATCCCCCTCTTAGTGAGGTTCACCGCTCTTCCCATCATCGACTTCGGTGTGGGTGGATATTATGCAACGGTACCGAAAACCTATAAAATTACTGAAACAACAATTCCGGGCGGTACCACGGGTGAAAATGACGTCACAGACGCTTCTTCGAATGATTATGGTTTAAGGGCGAGAGTTCGAGCTAAAATCCCTCTTGCTCCTATGTTTGGATTCCTAATCGATCTGAACTATACGTTGGTACTCTAGGACACCGACACTACTGCTGCAACAACCAAGAAATCATCCGGC
>JBGSHQ010000189.1:0-5955 GCA_041752095.1 Bdellovibrionia bacterium | reverse complement strand
GGCTAAATGTAGGTGAAATAAGGCCTGGATCCATTAAATTAATTTCCCCGGTGACATCGTTCTCGATCGGACGCGGAGTGAAAATGGTCGCTTCGATGCTATGAATCTGGGACGTAGGAGGAGGGGGTGGAGAAAATTCTCGCACGCCTTGGCCCGAATTCATTTTCAGTGCGTCGATAAGCACCGACTTTAAGTTTGAAGGGTCGAAAGGTTTAGTGAGCCTGCCATCGAACTTTAGAAGAGCGACTTTCGCCTCGTCGACTTTCTCAAACGCACTCGACATGAGAATGAATGGAACTCGCGCAAGATCCGGATCTTCGTTAGCCGCTTTTTTAATATCGAAAGCAGAGCGACCGGGAAGACCGACGTCGATGAGAATCACATCTGGGCGAAAGAGCGCAGCTTGCTGTAGGCACTCGGTTCCACTAGATACGGTTTGGATCTCGTACCCGTCTCCGGAGAGGGCTAATTTGATCACCTTTTGGATCGTCAGACTATCGTCGGCTACCAGCAGCTTTTTGGCCATATGCTCTATGTTCAAAATTGTGTCATCCCCGAGTAAAGCTGTAAAGCTTTTCGAATTCCTTGGTATCCGGACACGGAGATCTGTAAAATGAGAGGTGCTCTGGAGGTTGTCCTTTTATCAATTGGACCCTACAGTCAAATGCCCAGGGGGCTGTTCCTGCTCAGTGGTGTGCACGCCTGGTTCGCCCAGGAAGCCTAAAGCTGACATACGGTGCCCACGTAAAAACTTGGGTTCCATTTGACAGGCGATCTCCAGAGTACTTTTCACTGACTTTATTTTGACAATTCTTCCCAGAACAGAACACAATAGACTTGGGACGGGCACCACGCCGAGTCACGGGAGATTAAGTCATGTCGACGATGAAAGAATTTACTGCAAGCCAGACCGGATGGATTCATGATTTAGCCCGTGCGGAAACCCATCCCGATGCGGAACGTCTCTTGGGCTTAGGTTCGAGTCTCGATCCACACCAGCAAGTAGAGGAAGAGGCTGTTCGATTTCTTGCCGAACTCCGTGAACGTTTTACTGAGTATTCTCGACTCTTTAATTCGTACTCAGAAGCGGGCGGACGCTTCCAAGACATTAAAATTTATTCGATCGCCCAGACTGCGGCCGACTTCATGCTTTATCGGAGTCAAATTAAACTCATCGTTTCGAATTCAGCTCATGGTGTGATTTCGATTGCCTACACCCAGCACGCGCGCGGGCCTTTTGGTTTCGACGGAGCAAATCCAGAAGCCATGGCTCAAGCATCACGTTCTCAGGAAATTTTAGCGCAGATTGGTCCCTTCCGAGATGTGAAGTGGACCTACCAGGGTGCTGAAGTGAAACCGGAACAAATCGCAAAATACTATTTTGCTGAATTTATCCGAGCGACTCGCGAGCGAAAGGCTTCAACGGGCCAAAACCAGGCGCTTCTCGAACAAATTAAGGCTCTTTTAAACGACCAAGGTATTCAGCTCTAGTTTAGTAGTTGGTCCCCCCAACTGTTTTTAGTCATAGAAAAGGAAAATCCATGAAAATGTCTCGTCGCCTCCCGGCAATTGGCCTCATCGCCATTATTGCACTGATCTCTTTTGCGTCTTGCTCGAAAAAAGAAGTGAAGATGACTTCGGATGCTCCTACGGGTTCAGAACTACTTATAGGAGAAGTGGGGTCGATGACCGGCAGTGAGGCGACCTTCGGTCAGTCGACCCATAATGGGATTACTCTCGCGTTTGAAAAAATTAATGCTGCGGGCGGAGTGAAGGGTAAAAAGTTAAAGCTGATTTCTTTAGATGATCAGGGAAAGCCTGAAGAGGCGGCTACTGCGGTTACTAAACTCGTAACACAGGATAAAGTCATTGCTGTTTTAGGTGAGGTCGCTTCATCTCGGTCACTCGCGATGGCACCGATCGCCCAGCAGTACCGTGTACCGATGATCACGCCATCTTCGACGAACCCCAAAGTGACTCAGGTTGGAGATTTTATTTTTCGGATGTGTTTTATCGATCCTTTCCAGGGAACGGTGATGGCAAAGTTTGCGACGGAAACATTAAAAATTAAAAACGTCGCCATTCTTCGCGATATTAAAAACGATTACTCGGTCGGGCTCGCAAACTTTTTTAAGGAAGGTTTCGAGAAGGCTGGTGGAAAAATTGTAGAAGACACGAGTTATTCAGCTGGCGATATGGATTTTAAATCTCAGCTCACGACGATTCGCTCGAAGAAGCCCGAGGCTATTTTTGTTCCTGGATATTATACCGAAGTGGGTCTAATCGCTCGCCAGGCAAAAGAACTTGGACTGAACGTTCCCCTCATGGGTGGCGATGGATGGGATTCGCCAAAGCTTAAAGAAATCGGTGGAAAGTTTATTGAAGGTTCCTACTTTTCTAACCACTATTCTGAAGAAGATAAGTCCCCACTCGTTCAGAAGTTTATTTCTGAATATAAGGCGAAATTTGGTGCAGTTCCCGACGCACTCGGTGCAATGGGGTATGATGCAGCGATGGTTCTAGCCGATGCATTTAACCGAGCGCCAGAACTTACGAATACGGCAATTCGCGATGCGATCGCGCAGACAAAAAATTTCGCGAGTGTCACCGGTGTGATTACTCTGAATGAAAAACGGGACCCGATTAAATCGGCGGTCGTACTGAAAGTGGCCGACGGACAGTTTAAATACCAAACCACTGTTAAGCCTTAAGAAGAGCTGAAAATGCTCGAGTTTATCCAGCACTTCGTTAATGGTCTGAGCCTCGGGAGCATCTATGCCCTGATCGCCCTCGGTTACACGATGGTTTTCGGAATTTTAAAACTCATTAACTTCGCTCATGGCGACGTCTATATGCTCGGTGCTTTCATCGGCATGTATACGTCGCGTGCGCTTCATCTCGCCGAAAACCCTTCACTGGGTGGTTTACTGATCGCTTTAGCGGCAGCAATGGTCGGGTGTGCTTTAGTGGGCTTTCTGATCGAGCGTATTGCTTACCGACCGCTCAGAAAATCGCCACGGATTAATCTCTTAATCACTGCAGTAGGGGTGAGCCTTTTTTTACAGTTCTCAGGTCAGCTTGTGTTCGGAGCAGATCCGAAATTTTTTCCTCAGATTTTCCAGATCGAGCGGGAGTTTTCTTACGGAGAATTAAAAATAAATCCGCTTCAAATCATGGTTCTTTTTATTTCCATTATTCTGATGGTGATTCTCCAGATAGTTATTTTTAAAACTCGCTGGGGGCGTGCGATGCGGGCTACGAGCTTTAGTCATGATCTCGCTTCACTCATGGGTATACCTACGGACCGTGTGATCTCGTTTACGTTTATGTTGGGTTCTTCCTTGGCTGGAGCTGCGGGAGTTTTAGTCGGCCTCATCTATCCGAAGATTGAACCCCTCATGGGAGTGATGCCGGGACTAAAAGCATTCGTCGCAGCAGTGCTGGGAGGAATTGGGAATGTTACGGGCGCAGTGGTCGGAGCACTTATCTTAGGACTCTCCGAAACTTTCCTAGTGGGTTACGGACTTCCCACCTTTCGCGATGCGCTTGCGTTTGCACTACTGATTCTGATTCTACTCTTTAGACCGAATGGATTATTCGGGAAGAAAGGGACGGATAAGGTATGAAGACGCTGATCCCATGGGGTGTTGCTCTAGCAGCAGTTTTTGGACTTCACTTTATCCTCACGGATCGCCTCGATGCCTATTATTTCACGATCCTCATGTACGCGGGCATTAATGCGATTCTGGCTTCGAGTTTAAATCTCGTTTCTGGTTTCACGGGTCAGTTTTCGATGGGTCACGCTGGCTTCATGTCGGTAGGCGGATATTTTTCAGCATTTATAACGACACTCATTGCGGCTAAGAATCCTGATCTTCTGATAGACCCAGTTCTGGCGCCTATTTTATTCGGCGGAATTCTTCTCGCTGCAGGACTTTTTTCTGCGTTCATGGGCTACCTCGTTGGGCTCCCTTCGCTTCGATTAAAAGGCGACTACCTTGCTATCGTGACCTTGGGTTTCGGAGAAATCATTCGCGTCGTCGTTTTAAATGTGGATGCGATCGGGGGGGCGAGAGGGATGGCGGGGATTCCCGCACTTTCTTCGTTTGCGTGGGTTTATGGAACTTTGGTCGTTACACTTTTTGTAATTTGGCGTTTAGTTCACTCGCGCCAGGGTCGTGCGTTTCTTGCGGTTCGTGAAGATGAGATCGCTGCTGAAGCGATGGGAGTCGATACGACGAAGGCAAAGGTTCGCGCGTTTGCGACGGGTGCATTTTTCGCAGGCGTCGCCGGTGCGCTGTTTGCACATTATTTACGCTATTTAAATCCGGCGACTTTTGATTTTAATCGAAGTTTCGAAGTCATCATCATGGTCGTACTGGGTGGGATGGGGAGTCTCACGGGCTCGGTGGTGGCAGCGATTTTTCTCACAGTTTTAAAGGAACTCCTTCGCCCGCTTCAGGAAATTACTAAACTTGATTTTAGAATGGTGATTTATTCAGTTCTCCTCATCGTTCTGATGTTAAATAGACCGAACGGACTTTTCGGGACGCGTGAAATTTCTAGCTTCTTTAAGCGTAAAAAAGAGGTGAAGTCATGAGTGAGCCTACTTACGCATTAGAAACCTCTTCACTGACTATGCAGTTTGGTGGTCTCAGAGCTGTTTCGGCTTTAGATCTAAAAGTTCCGACAGGTTCTATTTTTGGACTCATCGGTCCGAATGGGGCGGGGAAAACGACCGCCTTTAATATGCTGACAGGCGTTTATGAGCCGAGTGGTGGACTAGTCATTGGTTTTGGGAAAAGGCTGAATGGTTTAAAACCTTACGAAATTACGGTTCAGGGGCTAGCGCGGACATTCCAGAATATTCGTCTTTTTAAAGAGCTGAGTGTTTTAAAGAATCTCATGATCGCGATGGATCATAATCCTGCATGGCCAAAATTTTCTTGGCTCCCGATGCTATTTCACACACGTAAAAGCCGCGAAGTTGAGTCACAGAAAATCGAAGCGTGTTTAAAGATTCTAGATATCTTCGGGATGCGTTCGAGGTCCCATGTTTCTGCTAAAAACTTACCCTATGGTGATCAGAGGAAGCTCGAAATTGCTCGTGCAATGGCAACAGGAGCTAAGCTGCTTTTGCTTGATGAACCTGCAGCTGGGATGAACGGCCAGGAGACGGCCGGACTCATGAGTGCGATTCGTAAGATCCGAGATGAACACGGGATGACGATTTTGCTCATCGAGCACGATATGAAGCTCGTTATGGGGATCTGCGAACGAATCGCAGTGCTCGATTATGGCGTTAAAATCGCTGAGGGCACACCCGCAGAAATCCAGAAGAACCCTCGAGTGATCGAAGCGTATCTCGGAAAGGCTGCGGCCGAGCATGGATAATATTTTAAGCTTTAAAAATGTTTCTGTGAAGTACGGAGCGATCGAGGCGATTCGTAATGTTTCCTTCGAGGTTAAAAAGGGTCAGATTGTTACGTTAATCGGATCGAACGGGGCAGGTAAGACGACCACGCTTCGCGCGATGTCTGGATTAGTTAAACCCTCGACTGGCGAGATACTCCACGCGGGAGAGAAAATTTCGGGAATGGCCCCGCACCTTATCGTTCGTCGTAGAATTTCTCATGCGCCTGAGGGGCGTGGGATTTTTCTAAACCTCAGTGTCGAGGAGAATATCGATCTCGGAGCGTGGTGCGCACCATCTAAAAAGACATTTAATGATGACCTCGAACATGTATTCACTCTTTTCCCGCGTTTAAAAGAACGAAGAAAGCAGAATGCGGGAACCCTCTCGGGCGGTGAGCAGCAGATGCTTGCGATTGGGCGCGCACTCATGAGTCACCCCGAAGTTTTACTTCTCGATGAACCGTCGCTGGGACTCGCCCCTCAGATTATCGAAAAGATTTTTGAAATTATTTTACAGATTAATAAAGAGGGTAAGACGGT
>JBGSHQ010000188.1:0-1746 GCA_041752095.1 Bdellovibrionia bacterium | reverse complement strand
CCACCACGGGAAGGACGCTGATCTGGGAACTCCGGTTTTCCATAAGAGAAAGGGCATCCCGTGCTGCCATTTCAGGTGTTGCTGTCACTGGGTTTTTTGTCATGACATCTTCAGCCCGAAGAGTGAAAAAGCGCTCACGGTGGCTCAGAGCTTTTCGGATATCTCCATCTGTAATGATGCCGAGTAATTTTTTTTCTCGTACAACAAGAACCGCGCCTAGGCGTTTCTGGGTTGCGACGATAACCACCTGGTCCATGGTTGTCTCTTCTTTTACGAGCCCGATCGACTCTCCCTTTTGCATGCACGCCTCGACATTTAAGTTGAGTCTTCGACCTAAACTTCCACCTGGATGATTTCGTGCAAAACTTTCAGCATCAAACCCTCTCATTTTCATGAGTCCCACGGCGAGGGCATCGCCAATAGCAAGCGCAAGCGTAGTGCTTGTGGTTGGGGCTAAATTATGTGGACAGGCTTCACTCGCTACGGATGCATCGATGACTGCGTCCGAGAATTCTGCAAGTTTTGATTTTAAATTTCCTGTAATAGAAATGATCGGAGTTTTAAGGGCCTGAAATGCAGGAAGGATTCGAATCAGTTCCTCAGTATTTCCCGTATAGGAGAGAGCAAGAACAACATCTTTTGCAGAAACGAATCCGAGATCTCCATGAAGTCCTTCGGTGGGGTGAAGATAGGTTGCCTGTGAACCCGTCGAAGAAAGTGAGGCCGCAATTTTTCCAGCAATTTTTCCGGATTTCCCAATCCCAGTGACGACGATCTTCCCACCTCGTTCTAAAGCAGCGTGAAGGAGGTGAATGGACTGTAGCCAGCCCTTTGCCGGAATAGACTCTGCGGATTCAATCCCGCGTGAAGTGGCGAGAATCGAGTCCCCCTCAAGAGTTAATGTGCGTCGTAATTCGGATAGGATTTCAGTGTCTTTCACACTCATGAATATCGACGGCTGGTTGACAGACTGCAATAGAATTCTGCAAACTATAAGTAAGAAAGTAGCACCATGCTGAAACTGAAACGAATCCTTCTAGCTCTGATTTCTATCGTTCTTCTCGGGTCGAGTGGCTGTATGTCAGCCTATAAACATTCAGTCGGAGCAACGACTCAGCAAAACTTTAGCCGGGCTTTTTCGTCCGATTTTAACCTAGCTTGGCAGTCGACTCTGGATGCGCTGAAGTCGGTTAGGCTCGATGTCACCAACCGAGAAGCGGGTTTTATCCAGACACGGTGGATTGATAATACGACTGAAAAAAACTTTAAAGACGGGATCGGTGGGACTGCGGTTTATATGAAAGCCCAATACCGATTCAAAGTCTCGGTCGCTAAATCAGTTTACCAGGGTAAAGAGGCAATTAAAGTCACCGTTCAGAGAGAGCAGATTGCAAGCCGTGATGCGCTCGATGATTTTCGCCCACTTGAGAGCGATACGATTGAAGAAAATACGCTCCTTTACCGGATTGGTCGGCTGATCCAAGTTCGAACTCGGCTGGCGAAGCTCGAGGAGCGTGAAACCCAAGCGGCTGTGAAGCGAGCAACTGAGGGCGGTGACGGCTCTCCGCCTCCTCCTAGTGAAGAAGTGCCTAGTGAGAGCGGTGAGGTATTGGAAGAAATTTAAACGGTCTCGTTTCGAGGATCGTTCATTTTTTAATGCCTGATTCCAAGCGCTCGATTCCAAGCGATAGAACGTTCAGAAAAAGGTCTCCCTTTCAGGAGACTTTTTTCTTCCATCGTTTCAAT
>JBGSHQ010000187.1:0-2802 GCA_041752095.1 Bdellovibrionia bacterium | reverse complement strand
TCTCCTTGCAGGTTTTGTCGGCATGAAGGCCGCGACCTATGCAAACGTGCGCACTTCTCAAGCCGCACGCACCGGTAATAGACCAAACGCACTTCTCGTCGCACTCGACGGTGGCGCGGTCATGGGACTTTCGGTTGCTGGACTTGGAATTCTTGGGATGGGCGTGATCTATTCCACATTCAAGGACGCATCTAACTTCGGAAATATCATTCACGCGTTTGCCGTCGGCGCTTCGTCGATCGCACTCTTCGCTCGAATCGGCGGCGGGATTTATACGAAGGCCGCTGACGTCGGTTCGGATATCGCAGGTAAAGTGATTGAAAATATTCCTGAAGATGATCCACGAAACCCAGGCGTTATTGCAGATAACGTCGGAGATAACGTCGGTGACGTCGCCGGAATGGGCGCAGATATTTATGAGTCCATGATTGCGGCGATTGTTGCTGCGATGGCGATTGCACTCACCGCTCCAGGCGCTCTTCTCCCAACTCTTCTTTCGACTGGGAGCGAAAGTGAAAACCGTTTCGCAGGTGTGATCCTTCCGATCGTACTTTCTGCGATCGGTGTTGTAGTCTCGATCGTCGCGATCTTCATCGCACGAAGCCTAAAGCACATGAACCCCGCAATGGTTCTACGATTAGCGCTTATTTTCCCTCCGATCATGCTTGGACTCGCTTCGTTTATCCTGATGCCGATCTGGGGAGTCACCCAAGGTGTTACGATTTCGGTCGTTGCAGGCGCGGTCGGTGGAGCCATTATCGGTCTCATCACCGATTACTACACGTCTTCGACTCCAGTCGCTCGCGTGGCTGAAGCTTCCATTACGGGCGCTGGTACAAACCTGATCCGCGGACTTGCGGTCGGAATGGAGTCTGTTGCCATTCCGATGTTCGTCGTCGCCGCGGTGGCTTGGATTGCAGACCATTACTTAGGTCTCTACGGGATCGCTCTTTCTGCAGTTGGGATGTTAGGCGGAACGGCAGTCGTTATGACGGTCGATGCTTACGGACCAATCTCGGATAACGCTGGCGGGATTTCCGAAATGTCGGGTCTTGGACCTGAAGTTCGCGCGATCACCGATGAACTCGATGCTGTCGGAAATACTACGGCTGCGATCGGTAAGGGATTCGCTATCGGATCAGCAACTCTAACCGTGGTCGCCCTCTTCTCCGCATTTAACATGGAAGTAAACCATGCGCGTGCAGCAGCGGGACTCGGTGATGTTCAGCTTCTCATCACAGACGCAAAAGTTCTGATTGGTCTCCTCTTAGGCTCGATCCTTCCTTTCATCGTCGGAGCATCGACGATGCTTGCGGTGGGTAAGGCAGCTGGAGCAATCGTCGAAGAAATTCGCCGTCAGTTCCGTGAAATTCCAGGCCTCATGGAATTAAAAGCAGAACCAGAACCTAAAAAAATCGTCGATATCGCGACGAAGGCTGCGCTGAGCGAAATGCTCCTGCCCGGTCTCGTTGCAGTCGTTGTTCCGCCAGTTGTTGGATATCTGCTTGGGCCAGCGGCTCTTGCAGGACTCCTCGCAGGTTCACTTGCAGTGGGCGCTACGATGGCTCTCTTCATGGCAAACGCCGGTGGAGCTTGGGATAATGCGAAGAAGTACATCGAGAAGGGTAACCTGAAGGGTTATAAAAAAGGCTCGGATGTTCACAAGAACGCAGTCGTCGGCGATATGGTCGGCGATCCGTTTAAGGACACTTCCGGTCCTGGTGTAGCAATTCTGATTAAAGTGATGAGCGTGGTTTCACTCCTCGTCGCTGGACTGATTGCGCTTAGGTAAATGAAGAAATCGCATGATCAAGCCGCAGACTTAAATTCTATCGCTACTCAGCAGGAGATTTATCAGAAGATGTCTCCTGCTGAGAAGTGGGAACAAGTCTGTAAACTCCGCGAGAGTGCTTGGATTATGAAGCGGGCTGGGGTTAAAGCCTTACATCCGTCATGGACGAGTGAAGAAATCGAAGAAGAAGTCAGGAAGATTTTCCTCTATGCAGTCACCTGAGCTGATTGGGGCTTTTATTGTTCCACTTGAAAAGAGTGGCATTCCCTATTTCATCACAGGGTCTATTGCCTCAATTTTTTACGGTGAACCGAGACTCACTCACGACATCGACATCATCGTTCATCTTTCGAAAACTGATTTACTTCGATTTTCGTCTTTTTTTCCGGAAGAAGAATTTTACTGCCCACCTGATGAAGTGATCCAAATCGAAAGTAAACGAAGACCCTACGGACATTTTAATCTCATCCATCATGCGAGTGGTTTTAAAGCTGATATCTATCCTGACGGAGAAGATGCACTCCACCAGTGGGCATTTAAAGAACGCAAAAAAGTTGATCTGGGTGACGGTTTATCAATTTGGATCGCACCTCCTGAATACATCATTATTCGGAAGCTTGAATATTTTAGGGAAGGGGGATCTGAAAAACATTTGCAAGACATTCGCATGATGCTGCCGCAAATTACGGCCAGTTTAAAATTTCCCTATCTTGAAGGTGAACTGAATAGACGTGGACTAACTCAATTTTGGGATCAAATCATCTCGAAGTAGTACACCGCTCGCGACGCACTGCGTGCGTTCCCAACCGTTTCCTAACCATAAAATTTCTCGGTTTTATTTAAAAATCCGGTTAGCGTGAATTCATCACGATGCTCTGTAATGGATTACGGAAAAGTGTATTACCGGTCGCTGCCCTCCTCTGCTTCTTAGCGGCTTCATCCTCGGATGCATCGAATACGCCGCCGAAACTTTTTTCCCAAACGAAAAACGGCATCGTCGTCGTTGAAAC
>JBGSHQ010000186.1:0-20552 GCA_041752095.1 Bdellovibrionia bacterium | reverse complement strand
TTCACCCCGACTGCCCTTGCGTCGACCTTAAATTCGCTTCGAAAGTCTTCGAATCCAGGACGTTGAACAACGAGTAGAATGAGAGAGTCCGTCGGCACGTCGACTACAGGATTTGAAGGACTGACGAGTTTTCCATTCACTGAAATAGTTCCAGTGTCACCTTCAGGGAAAATATTTAATCGAAGTTTTGCGGGCGGTGTATTCGCCACTTCTTCTGGCCGAATATGCGTTTCAGGATCGGGCTTCGGTGTTTCAATACTACCGGGCTTACGGTCCCCCTCATAAGGTCCGGGTACATTCCACCCGAAAACTCCAGAGACAATTGGAACCTCAAATCCTAACCATTTCGGAGCAACATAGGATGATACGAGCACTAGCGCAGCACTGATAGCAATCCCGGTAAACTTCGAACTGGATTCAGATTCTCGACGATAAGTCTGAGTTCCACTTTTTCGTACTTCCGAACGGGAATGGGAATGAACCTGGGTAGAGGATGCTCGTGGCTGAGCAGATCCACTTTTTCGAGCAGGTGCTTTTGAGGTTCCTGCAGGGGGTGTAGTCGACCGCTGAGGAATTCGCTCCACTCCTATAGGTGCATCTTCTTTAACGGATTCAAATTTAAATTCAACCGGTCCCTTTGGAGGAGCTAGATTCGGTCTCGCAACAAAAGTAGTCGTCTCTTCTCTTTTTCGATCTTCTTTATCATTCACCGAATCAGCAATTTCAGGTATTTCACTTTGGAGAAGTTGCTCCACGCGTTCATTTAATCGTTGTACCTTCTTACGATCTTCAACAATTTCAGCCTGGAAAAGCTCTTTCGCAACGTTTGATAAATCACTCGAAGCAAAGTCGGGTGCATAAGTGTTTAAAAACCGACGTAAAGTACGCTGAATCTCTTCTCCACTTTGATACCGCTTATCTGGAGATTTCGATAAAAGTTTAAGAACGATGGCATCGAGTTCTTTCGGGACATTCGGATTCAGCTCAGACGGGGGTCGAACGGATGTACTACAACTTTCGATCATTTTAAGTACAGCGAGATCATTTTCGCCTGCAAAAAGTTTTTTTCCAACCAGCAGCTCCCAGAAGACCGTACCTAGCGCGAATAGATCCGTACGACCGTCAATCGAATCTCCGGAGATCTGCTCAGGAGAGAGGTAACTTGGCTTACCTTTAATTACACCTGCACGAGTTTGATCGTTATTGGTAGTTGCTTTAGCAATACCAAAGTCGATGATCTTTACTCCACCCTCGTAAGACACGAGAATGTTTTGGGGACTGATATCTCGGTGAACTACATTTAAGTGCTCACCACTGATTTTATCTTTATAATTGTGCGCGTAATTTAATCCACCTGCAGACTGCTCGATGATATGAGCCGCAAGTTCGACAGGAAAGCTCTGACCGAGTTCCTTAAAACGATTTAAAAGCTGGCGGAGATTTTTTCCGTCCACCATTTCCATGGCAATAAAGGGCTGACTTTGCTCTTCACCAAAGTCATAAACCTGCACAATGTTTTGATGGTTAAGTCCCATCGTCACTTTAATTTCGGACTTAAACATTTTCAGAAATTCTTCATTCGTGCCAAAGCCCGCTTGAATCCGTTTCACAACGGCAAGTCGACCCGCTCCATCTTTCGAAGCAAGTCTTGCGCGATAGATTTCAGCCATCCCCCCCTGCGCGATTAAATCGAGCAGAAAGTAGCGACCAAACTTTTTTAGGACTTCTGAAGACATAGCCCCTCGATTAAAGGATCAAAAGAACACAACTTATCCTAAAATCTATCGGTCGATGAGGGGCGAAAGTTAATTAGAAATAGGTGCAAAAACAGGCGCACGATTAAGTGTCAAAATCTAAACGACCATAGAAAGCCTATCTTGATTTTAGCTCCGTTAAGAGCTTAGGAATAAACCCACCAAATCCACCATTTGAGAGAACGGCGATTAAATCGCCTGTTTTAGCGCCGTCAGCAACTTGGCGCACTCCTTCATCGATGTCTTTAAAAAAATCAGCTTCTTTTCCAAGCTCACGAATATCGCTTACGAGCTGTTCACTCGAAAATTGGTCCGACTCCGGAATTTTACTCTGATCATAGGGAACAGCGATAAAACTTTTATCCGCTTCACGAAAGGCTTGTCCATATTCAGCCTGAAATATTTTTCGTCTTGAGGTTGCGGACCGGGGTTCAAACACGGCTGTAATTTTTCGACCCGCGTATTTCGTTCTTAATGCTCTTAAGGTTTCTCTAACGGCCGTGGGGTGGTGAGCAAAATCATCGATAACTAACACCCCCCTCACTTCACCTCGTTCTTCTTGTCTGCGTTTTACTCCTTTAAAAGCGGCGAGACCGGCTTGAATTTCAGAATGTGAAAGTCCAAGCTCCCGACACTCCACCCACACCGCCAGTGCATTTAAAACATTATGTTTTCCAGGGATATGGAGTGAAATGGAACCCCTATCATTTCCATTCTCCATCACATTAAAATGCGTCACTCCCGCATTATCGACGGTAATTTCACCATGAGTAAAACGTGACGTCGCCCCCGATCCATAAAAAATTACGGGTACTTTAGAAGCCTTCACCAGCTCACGTACATTTTCATAATCTGCGCAGGCGATAATCCGCCCCCCAGACCGAACACGGCTAATCAAACCAGAAAATGCTTTTTTTACAGCAGAAAGATCAGCATAAATATCAGCGTGATCAAACTCCACTGAAGTTAAAATCGCATCATCCGGGAGGTAGTGATTAAACTTAGGAACCTTATCCCAAAAAGCCGTATCGTATTCGTCCCCTTCTAATACAAAGTATTTTCCATCTTCAATCGACGAAACATGAAAGCTATTCGGAAGATCATGAGAAACGCCGCCGATAAAATAACTCGGATCTTTCTTTGCGTGCGACAAAACAAACGCAAGTAAACTCGCTGTAGTCGTTTTTCCATGGGTTCCTGAAACGACGAGATTTCGAGTTTTCGGAAGCATCAGTCTCTCCATCGCTTCAGGGAGCGAGGTGTATGCATAGCCCCCTGTGATAGCAGCATCGGCTTCAGGGTTATTCCGACTGATAACATTACCAATCACAACGAGATCGGGTTTTGGGCTAAGTTGAGTAAGATTTTCTGCTTTATAGCCAGAAAAGAGTTCGACTCCAGCATTTTTTAAAACATCACTCATCGGTGGGTAAACGTTTTGATCACTTCCGGTAACACTGATTCCACGACGTTTAAGAAATGCCGCAAATGACCCCATGAGCGTTCCACACACTCCGATGATGTGAACTCGTTTAAGGTCAGAAAAATTTGGAAGAGATACAGGACTCGCCATAGACGTATAGTTTCGCCTAGCACTACGAATCGGGTCAACCCAGGAGTAAGTCTTCCCCTAAAGCCTCATGAAAAATTCCACGGAATAGACGAATTTTTTGGTTTTCACGCGTTGGATGAACACGATTCGTTAAAAGCGTCACTACAATGCCGTTTTTAGGATCAATCCAGAATGAGGTACCCGTAAATCCAAGATGCCCAACAGACGAGGAAGAGAATCTTTTTCCAAAAGCCGGCAATTCACCGCTCGGAGTATCCCAGCCGGGGGTTCGATCACAGCCTTCGGGCACACTTACTCGCGTCCAAGAATCGAGTGTAACCGAACGAGAAAAATAACCTTCGAGAAGTTTTTTTCCAAAGGTGAGTAAACTCCGGGCATCCCCAAACGCACCCGCATGGCCTGCGTACCCCCCCATGGCCCATGTGTTATCGTCATGAACCTGCCCCTGGAGGATCGACTTTCTCCACGGGCAATCTTCGGTTGCAGCTATCCGTTCGTTCCGTGCTCGAAACGCAGCTATGATCGTTCGGACGTAAAATACATTCTCAAGACCCATTGGTTTCCAGAGAAAAGTCTCCACAGCTTGATCGAGTGGAAAACCCGTAATTTCTTCAAGACAGAATCCAAGGATTAAGAATCCCACGTCAGAATAAACTGATTTAGTCCTGGGTGACCTCTCTAGATCAACACTCATGACAAGTTTACGCATTTCGGACTGCCGCTGAGACACCGAAATCGTTTCTAGCTCTTCATCATTAAAGGTATTCCTCATTTTCTCAAAAAAGGGAAACCATGCAGGAAATCCCGATGTATGAGACGCGAGATCACGAAAAGTAATTTCTGGGAATCTAAAGTCAGACAGGACTGAGGTGACTGGGGTGTCCCATTCTATCCAGCCTCGCTCGATCAGCGACATCATTAAGCCCGTAGTACCGAATACTTTCGTTACAGAAGCCAAATCAAATACAGTATCGAATTCCATCGGAAGAGGGCTGAGGCCCTTCATTCGAAGTCGACGACACCCACCCCATCCATAGTTATAAACATCCGGGTCATTTCTTTGCCAAACACCGGCAACAACTCCCGGGAAAACTCCTTCATTCAGTCCCTGCTCTAAGATTTTTTTAGCCCGCGGAAACCGCTCAAACCCTTGAATCAGCATTTATATGACCGCACTTTCAGGAATGAGCTTTCCAGTCACAAAACGATTTCCCGAAAATGGAGAAAGATCGAGAATTTTAGATTTTCCAAAAATCATTTTTTCAGCAAGTGCCACGCCACACGCATAGCTATGCATGACGCCATGGCCAGAGTAAGAATGGGATTCAAAAATACGTGAAGTTCCCTCCCCAGCGCCCGTCTCGACAGATCCAATAATAGCGGATTCATCGGGGGACACTTCATAAAGTCCACCCCATCCTGAAAGATGTTTTAATGCCTCAAATTTCGAAGAACGCTCTGATAGCGGTAGCCAAATTTTTTCATGAAAAAAAGATTCGCCGTCGTAGTGAAAGGATGGGCCTCTTGGGATATTATGTTCGACGACTCCACTTAAAATGTAGCTCGCTTCAGGATGAAAATAGACCCCAGAAGAATCAATCATCATTCCATAATTCGATAAATCGACCTCTCTACAGTCGAAAAGCGAAATTTGTCGGCGGATACAGTAAGATGGGCTTTCGTAGCCAAGTGTCTTTGCAACACGACTAGCCCAAGCTCCCGCACAGTTCACCACTCGATCCGCGGTGACTTGTACGAATTCGCCGTCTCCTCCAGACATCGCACTTTGTGAAAAAAAGGACTCCTTTTCATCGCGAGACATCTGAGTCGGTAGTTTCTGAAAATTGAGCTGAACTCTGGATGAATCCATTTCAGAGGAACGAAGCGCTAATCGATCATAAAACCGAACGCCTTTTTTTTTCGCCCGCTCTCGGAAATGGTTTCGTAGGAGATTTGGATTCAGTAAACCATCCCGCGGACCGAAAATCGCCCCCGCTAAATCATCCGTTTTATCGATAAAAGGCGCATAACTTCGAAGCTTTGAAACATCCCATGCTTCGACATCCCAGCCTTGTTTTTTCCATCGCTCTTGAGATTTCAGTCCTTGCTTCATTTTTTCAGGACCATGCATCCACAGATATCCGACCGGGCGATATCCAACGTCGACTGCATGGCTTGCGAAATAGTCGATCGAAAGCTTCGAGCAAATCACATTGGCTTCTTGGTAAAAGGTCGCTCGCACTCCACCGGCATTTAATTCAGTACTGGAGAATGTGCCTTCAAGATCAGGGTCATAAACAGAAATATTTTCAGCGCCCAGTTCGGCAAGGGCCATGGCAAGGGCACTTCCGATAACCCCTGCTCCGATAATGGCGATCTCTACATCCGCTTGAGTATTCACACATCACCACATGAGTTGCGTATAAGTCTCCGCAATGATCTTAGGTTTTCCTGCTTCTTCAGCTACATAAAGAATCTTTGTTCCGCGAGAACGATGACCCCATCCAGCCGTTTTTCCACCGGACCCTTTCAGTTTCGACTGATAGTTCTGGGTAAAAGTTATCATCCAGTATTTAGGGTGCTTATAGTAAAGAACATCTTCGGGCCCAATTCTGATTTCAGCATAGCGAGTATTCAGGGCAGACTTATATGCCTTCCATCCATCACGGTCCTTATTCTGAGCCGAAAAATCAGAATGGTAATGATCGATGTACCCAGTGATATCGCGTTTTTCCCAAGCCGAAATCCAACTCTCGAAGAAAGAGCGAATCGAAGGGTCTTTACCAGGCTTTCGGTATTCGGCAGTTAGATTTGGAAAAACTAGAATCGGAGTGAGACCGATTCGAATCTCTGGCGCAATTTCGGTTAATTCTTCGTTTCGAACGACTACACAACCTTCGCTATCATAATCTTGCTTCAGCCGATCAGGGACATCGGTCGCATGAAACATGATATCGAATCCCGTTCGACCAGCGATCCGGTCATAGTCATTGGGATAAGCCATGTAAAATGCCATAACCCCAAACTTTGCTTTCAGCTGAGGAGGGGTAAGCCGAGCCTTGAAAGTATAAATACCTTCAGGTGTTTTTTGGTCCCCTTCTTGTTCCTTATCGCCTTTCACTTTTCCAAGCGTGACGTGGTATTTTTTCTTAACCACATACTCACCGTCTTGAAGATCAGTAATTTCAAGCGAGTTCGTTGCCTTATCAACAAGGATGGCGGAATAAACTTTTTTCTTTTGAACCCCTGCAGCGAGCACTAAGTGAGGTAGGAGTCCAAGAAGGATGAAGAGCTTTTGCATGGCTCTTAGTCTAGAGAGCGCGAGCCGAACCCGTCAAGAACTTGCGAGAATAGATTCGAAATCCCCAAACCCGCCTGAGGGCCTCAAAAACGATCCGCTTATTCATCTTTGAGGTCCCGATTTTTCGGTCTTCGAATAGAATCGGAAACTCTTTTATTCTAAAGCCCTTCAAAAAGGCTCGGTACTTCAGCTCAATTTGGAATGAATACCCATCACTGCGAAGCGAAGGATAGTCGACAGCATTCAACACTTCGCGGCGCCAACCATTAAAGCCTCCGGTAAAGTCCCGAATCGGGGCGCCAAGAATGAGTCGGGAGTAGATACTCCCCCCTTTTGAAAGAATTTTACGGCCGACGCCCCAGTTCTTAGTCCCACCGCCCTCCACATAGCGGGAGCCAATGGCGACATCAAAAGTCGTCATCGTGTTCAGCATGGCCGCAAGGTAAGAGGGATGATGCGAAAAGTCGGCATCCATTTCGATAAAGACTTCGTAGTCAGACTTTGACATTCCCCATTTAAATCCATTCACATAGGCCGTACCCAGACCCATTTTTTTTTCACGGTGAAGAATATGAACGCGAGGCGCGTGACGAGTCGAAAGCACATCAGCGATTGCGCCTGTGCCGTCAGGAGAGTTGTCATCAACAATAAGAATATCGATAGAAGAAGGGGTGGAGGCTAAAATCGCCTCCACCAGAGGTTGAATGTTCTCGGCTTCGTTATAAGTCGGAACAATAATCAGTGCACGCATCAAAATGGAATATCGTCTTCAGTGAACGATGGCTCCGCTGGAGCACTCGTTCCAAAACCTGCTCCACCCATAGGGCCAGAGGAGTCAGCTGCATTCGATTGGGACGCGGAAAAGTTATTACTATTAGCGTTCGGCGCCGAATTCATCGGACGACCTTCGCTTGCATTTCCACCTAGAAACTGGATGGTCTGCGCCTGGACTTCGGTCGAGTATTTCGTCGTACCGTCTTTGTCCTGCCAAGAACGTGTTTGAAGACGTCCCTCAACATAGCACTGTCGACCTTTTTGGAGGTACTGGTTGCAAAGCTCAGCAAGCTTGCCCCAAACCACTACACGGTGCCATTCCACGCGCTCTTGCTTTTGATTATTCTTATCCGTCCACGTCTCATTCGTTGCGACGCTAAAGTTCGCAACTGCAGATCCGCTCGGAGTATACCGAACCTCAGGGTTTTGGCCCAATCGTCCAACGAGAATTACTTTATTTACAGACATGCCCAACGGTTTACGGGCCCACATCGTCCGGGTCAAGTCCGGTTTCCTGACTCTTACGGATTCTCTTCAACACCCGGAGAATCAAAATTTTCATTTGATTTTAAGTCACTTCTCGATCGAGATTTATTTGATCGCGCAGCGAGTCGAGAATGCAGGGCATTATTTTCGGAGTCGTTTTCTGGGAACGGAATTCCCTTCTCTTCAAAACGCTTCCTCCAATGCTCCCGAATAGCGTGACGGGCTCGACTGGGTTCAACTAAATAAAGAACCGGGTCAAACCCACATTTTCCACAAGAAACAGAATCACGAACCTTTGCGCGATAAATCGTTTCAAAACCAATCCAGAGTGGAACAAAACACACGATCGCTTTCCACCCGATCCAGGGCCAGAAATAGGTGACAATCAATGTAATAAAAACTGCAGTAATCCCAACTTGGGCAAAATGGAGAGGATGACCGGGTCTGGGATGGAGCCCGATCCTTCTCGGTGAAGAGCACATCGGGCAGAAAAATTTAAAACCCTTCGTGTAGCGCTCTCTCCAGATCGATCTTGAGGCGGCCCGAATCACATCCTGTGGATCTCGTTCCATATAAAAACTCCCTTGGAATAGAATAGCAGTAAACTAGGCGTATTGCCCACTCCCGTGCTATTCTTTTTAAAATCATGAAGCGCCAAAAAACCCGCTTAAAAGTAAATTTAGAAGAACCGAAACGTCGTCCGAGACCTAAGCGCCTGGACTATAAGGCGAAGCCTGATCCAGTGACGGGTGCACGTCCTGCTCGGCAAAATTTTCCTCGCGCCCCTGAACTTCCATCCGAGGTGAATTTTCCAGCTTCATGGACTTGGTTTTTCGATGATGCGCTCCCATCTTGGGTGAAAGACCACTACTCTCCGAAAGAAAGCTGGAAGGGAAAACCCTTCACGAGCGAAGACGGAAAATTTTTTATTAAAGGCGTTCGTGAACTCTCTGATCTTTTTACGGACGCACGTCCGCGGCAACTCCCCGACTACCTTGCTCATGCGAAATATCGCTCGAGTTACCTCCTTTATTTTCTCCCGCTTCAAGCAGCAAAATTCATCGCGCTTTTCGGGCTCCACAAACCCGCAATGGATGCAGCACTGGCCCAAGCCGAAAAGACAGGTACCTTAAGGATTATGGATCTCGGTGCAGGTCCTGCGACTGCATCGATTGCTCTTTTACTCTACCTCCTTTCGAGCAAAGGAAAATTTCCAGAGAAGGTCGAATTCGTCCTCTTTGATCAGAATGGATCGATCCTAAAAGACGGAGAAAAGCTTCTCCTTCGCATTGCCGAATCATTCCCGAAAACTCGGGGACGTGTCTCAGTACGACTCGCTGTCGGTGATCTTTGGAAAAAAATCATGCTTGAGAAAGATCCCGTCTCTCTCACCCTTTTTGGACACACTCTTAATGAGTATATGCCGATGAAGGATGGACGACCCGATCCACGACCATTCACTCAGTTACTCGAACTCACGGAGTCCGGTGGTGGAATTCTCTGGGCGGAACCTGCTGCTCGCCTTCCCTCTCAGATGCTTTCGCAGGTCAGAGATTTTCTCCTCGAGGAGAAGTTAATCGAGGAAACTCCTGAACGCATCTGGGGGCCATGCCTTCACGCGGGACGATGCCCGATGGCGACGGGTCGCGATTGGTGCCACTTCAGTATCGCAGGAAAAGTTCCTGGTAAGTGGTTTGCTTTTTTCTCGCGGGGGCTTTCGAAAGAAAAAGAGTGGCTAAAGTATTCTTATCTGTGGATCACGGCTGAAAAGGACCGCAATACACGCGCGAGCTCACCGACTGAACGACTCGTTCTCACTGATCCTCTTTCGAGGGATCCACGTGCAGAGAAACAAGTTCTTCTCTGCGAACCGGAGATTCCGAAACGCCACGTTCTTCGTTCGAATCAGTTCTGGCGACGGGGAATGAAGGTAGAGATTAAGACTTAAATACTATCGGTAACCTAAAGACCTGGTAGAGCAAGAACCAGTTCTTTTTCTTTTTTTCGACACTGGGCGGTCACTCGCTTAAAGAGAGAAATTTCAATATCCGTCATAAGAAAATAATTTTCTGGATCTTCTATATTCAGTGTTTTTCGAGCTGCTAGAACCGAATCTTGATCTGATTTTTTTTCGAAATCAACAACACCTGAAGCACTACCCGCAGTCGCAGAACCTGAATTTCCACTAAACCACGAGCCAGAACCACTCGCTCCATTCGCGTTCCCACCGCCGAGCGATGCGTATGCATCTTTCGCAGCACGTTTTACAGAGTCGAACACTTGGTCGGGATTAACGCCGCCCTTATCAGTTACCGCCGTGGTACTTGCAGTTGATGCGAGAGAATTAGCACCCCCGCCAGAGCTTGCTTTCGAATCTGAAGAAGGGACTTTTTTACCTGGGGAATTTGAAGCCCCACCCTCAGCTGATAGTGCTCCGAGCTCGCCCTTTAGTCCTCCAGCCTTCGTGTCAGAAACGAGACCGGCAAGACTCTTATCAGCAGTGATCGCACTAAAATTTAAATTCCGATCAGTGGCGGGAATTAGACCAAAGTGCTGGTTTTGAGTGCTCACTAACATCGAGGATTGTTTCATGAGATTCTGGAAATCACTCGTTCCCGAATCGCCAGTTGCATCTTCGGTAACACATAAGCCACTCGTAGAATCAAAAACAGTCCCTCCTTCGCATGCATCTGCACTTGCTTGCTTCGCTTTCGGGCAAATGGTTTGTGGTCGCCCACGCCATGGGGTCCAATCTCCTCTTGGCGTCCTATGACACACGGTCACGGCTTTTTCGGAAAGATAGACAAGCTGTCCATCCTCATCGAATTCATCAGTATGATTGAGCAACTCACCTTGAATTCCACGACGACCGATATCTTGATACGCTTTCACCCAAGGTGAAAAATCCTCGACATTGCATACCGGTTTTTGCTGAGCGCAGAGATCATTACAGTAGCCCTGTCTGAGCGTGATATCAGCACAAAATTTCATGTAATAAAGGGGTACCTCACAGTTTGCGCCCTGAAAGACACCGCAATAGACAGAAGCTCCAGCCTCAGGTGCAATAGAACCAAGCGATGTGAAAATGATAAATATGAAAAGAAATGACTTATCTATTTTCATATTACTTCACTCCATTTTTTAGGATTGGAGCCACTGATGGTGAAACACCGGGTTCCGGATAATCCATCCCGGGATCGCCCTCAGTAGGAACGACCGGTGGGATTTCTACAATTTGAGGTGTCGGCGTACAATTCGTTAGAAGTGGAAATTCATTTTTTGCTCTCATCCGTATCCATGTCGAAAAATTATTTTTATAACACGCGCGAAGTTGGTCAGGACGGCCTGGATATCGAATCTGGCAAAGCTTTAAAACCTCCTCCTCGATTCTTGAGACATACTTTAATGAAAAGCTTCGAGCCTTAGACGCTGCTTCTTCAATAAGTCGGCACTTCGCCAAAAAAAGGTACGAAGCCTGAAGAATGGAATACCCAGATTCAAAGTATTTTTTGTTACTTCCTGTACCCGTCCCCGTTACATCACCTTGTTCGACTAGCTCTAAAAGATTAACTGATGTTTGGTCCGCAAGTGCCTTCTGAAACTGGAGAGCTCGAGATGTACATCCGCTCCCACTGGGAATAATGAGCTCATTTGCCAATATATTTTTCTCGATTTCCTTCGCTTGATTACTTAATCCCAAAACTAATCCACCCGCAATCAGAGCTGTCTCTAACGTTCCATTATTTGCTCGCCCTAAACCGTAAAAATATTTATCGGGAGTGATCTGACCGACACGAGAAACGGGTGGGCAGGTTTGATCCTTAAAGTTTTTTAAATACTCATCTTTGCAGGCGTGCTCACTGATCGGCGTAGCAAGACAGATAGGAGGTCTTCCCACTTTTTCGACGGCCTGTCTGACGCCATTTGTTCCCTCGACTCCGAGTGGATCTACTTTCCCTTCATAAAATCCATCGATCAATTCGAGGGTCATCTTCCGAAAACCTGGTTTCGGTTGCTGCGGATTCTGGTAATCTCCGTCGATGAGTCGGATTCTCTGCGAATCACATGAAGGGAATGGAGACTTTCCACAAGGTAAAACGATTTTAAGGTCAGCGGCTAGTGCTGACTGAAAAGTTATGATGAATATCAGAAAAAATCCAAAGACCATGCTCTACCCCCTCGCATGACCACTTTCCATTTTACAGTGTAACGATTAGTGATGACAATAGCAGGATGAAGAGAATTCTGAGTGTGTCATCTCTGACCCTTATCCTCATCTCGAATCTAAGCAGTGCTGGATCTCTCGGGGGTTCGGATAGTGAAATAGAAGCACTTCAAAGTGATATTGCTAGCTCTCAGAACGAACGAGATGCCCTGCTATTAAAATCAAACCCAAGCGATAAGGACCCGGCTATCCAAGCAAAAACCGAACGAGTCGAGGAAAAGAAAAAAGCCCTCCGTGAGAAAACACGTTTACAGAATATAAAACCTAAACGAAAACCCCCTGATCTTTCTACCCTCACAGTCGATCCTGACTTCATGAAGTCCGATCCAAACGACCGCGATGATTCACCTCGTGCCGCAGAAAATCTTCCACCGCCCATGATCAATGATTTCCAAAAACCTCGCGATACGCCTACGAAAGAAGAAGTGGTTATCTCAGGAGAAGGAATCCAGGGTGAAATCACTTTTAAGAAACCTAAAAAGACACCCGCTGTTTCTAACGAAGGCGCCACAGAGATCCCATCTAGTTCACCCACGAACGGTACCGCCGGAGAAATCATATTCCCTAAAAAGAAAAAATAATTATTTCTTTCGAAGGACTACGCCATAAAATCCGTCTGTAGACGGAGTTTGATGAGGAGAGAGTAAGACCTCATCAAGAACTGTAGCGCTCTCAGTAAATTCCGATAAATGCGCCTTACCTTCCTCTTCGAATAAGGAACAAACGGTATAGATCACAATTCCACCCGAAGGAATGAGTGCGAGTGCTTCACGAATAAGCCTTCTTTGGACGCCAGTTAAATTTGCGAGATCCGATTCTTTTCGAAGCCACCTGACATCGGGATGGCGTCTGAGGATTCCAGATCCACTACAGGGAGCATCGATCCAGACTCCATCATAAGGCCCAGCATCCTTAATATGTCCATCCGTTATGATCGTCACCTGAGGAGCCGCACGCGCAACTGCCGATTCGAGAAGCTTACGCCTCGGCTCACTCGGATCAGTCGCCACTACCTCTAAACCCAGCCAATTCAGAGCAATCGTCTTTCCTCCAGGCGCCGCACATCGATCGAGGATCCGGATCGGTTTTCCTTTTTTTCCAATTTCCTTTTTAAGTAGGGCCGCAAATCGGGATACCAGAATCTGACTCGCGAGATCCTGAATAATCCATTCTCCTTCTTTAAAGCCGGGAAGAGTCCGGATCTCTCGATCAAAATCGACTTCTTCAGAATCTGCATTCCGTTCCTTTTGCTTAGCGGAGCCAGACACTGGACCTGACGTAAGAAAATCGGGAATTTTTTTCTCATCCTTGAGTCGAAACCAAATCTCAGGACGCTCAAGCGATGAAACTGCAATTTGCTTCGCCTCTTCAAACCCGTAAGTCTTTTCCCACTTTTGCCACCACCAATCCGGTAAGTTTGCCCAAGCTGATTTCTCATAGAGTGTCGCTTTAATCCCTGGCGCAGGGAGCTCTAACCAATCCGCACGTGAATCAGATATCTTTCGTAGGAGAGCATTTGCAAACCGCGAAGGCGCCTCACCTTCTTCAGATTTAATCAGATCGACCGTTTCTGAAACGACTGTCGCAGGAAAAACACGATCCTGGTGGAGAAGCTGGTAAGCAGCGATTTGAAGAATTTTACGAATTTTTCCTGATGGTTTTTTCTTTAAAGCGTAGGCATCTATGGTTGCATCAATCCTTCGAAGATTCCGCACCACTCCACTCGTCACTTCAGTTAACCATGCCCGGTCTGAAGAAGAAGATGGGCCACCGAGATTTGTAACGGGGTTACAGTGAGCTTCGATCGCTTCGTCTAAAGGTTTTCGGTTAGAGAGTACGTCAGTAAGAATATGAAGTGCACGAAGGCGGGGTACACTTCTCAAAGTGCACCCTTCCAAATCCAGTAAATACCAGGACTAAGAACCGTACGAACTTTTTCAAGCCCTAGAGCGCGCTGAAGAGTCGAAACCAGTCGGTTTTGTCCTTCGGATTCTGCACCCTCATCGTCATCGGAATTCGAAACTTCTTGAAGAAAATCGATAAATCCTTTTTTCTTCTTCTCTTCGTTAATGATTTTTGGCGTTCCCTCGATACCTGCTAATTTTCCTGCGGCGGCGATTGCATCATTAATCCCCCCGAGCTCATCGACTAGCTTTACCGCCTTCGCTTGTGTACCCGAAAAAATCCGCCCATCAGCAAGTGGGGTAACTTCATCGAATTTTAACTTCCGACCCGTAGCGACTGCGGTTTTAAACTGAACTAAAACGTCATCGACCATGCCTTGAAGAAGCGCTTTTTCTTCGGCTTGCATCTCTCGAAACTCGGCGCCCGAGTCTTTAAACTTTCCCGTTTTAATGACGAACCTCTTAATTTTAGCCCATTCATAAAGTTTTTCTAAATTTGCAAACTCCATGATGACTCCGATCGAACCTGTGATCGTTCCTGGATTTGCATAAATTTTATCGGCGGCCACTGCGACATAGAAACCACCACTCGCTGCTACACTCGAAAGGGATGCAACTTTAGGTTTTGGAAAATTTCTTACAGCATCATATATTTCCTGAGATGGAGCGACTGCGCCACCCGGTGAGTTAATTCGAACAACAAGGGCTTTCACTTCAGGATTTTCTTGAAAGTTCTGGATCGATTTTAGCACCTTCTTCGAATCCATAATCACGCCATTAATTTCAAGCAATCCTACACCTTGTTTTTTAAACAGTGCCTTACTCGCTGTTTTACTTTTCCCTTCGAGTCCTTTTGAAAAGAAAACGAAAGAACCGATGACAAACACGAGAAAAAATATGCCCGAAGCTAAAAAGATATAAATCAGTGGTTTCCAGTTCGACTGAGAAGGTGAAGCTTTTGGTATTTCTAATCCTGGAAGATTGGGGGTTTCATTTTCATTCATCTTTTTTCTCCGCTTGTACACTTTCTTCGAAAAGTGAGAATTGATAACCAACTAAAAAAAGAAGTTCTTGATTTTTATCGACTGCTATTGGACTTGTATTCAAATCAGTAAATCCAACTAAATAAGATGAATCGAAAATGATTTTTGCTTTTTCACTTACAGCAATTCTCAAATTTAAGTTGAGCTTAATTCCAATATCGAGACCACTTTGGTTTGGGTTATCGGCGGTTATGTCGCTCACTGTCTGATCGTTCGCGACAACAACCGTTCGAGTTTTTGACTCTAAAAGAGCGACATAAGGTCCAAATCCAAACCCCAGAAAATCGGTTCTCATAAATCGTAAAGTAAGTGGAATTAACCAGCCACGATTTTGAATTCCAGTACTTGTTCCCAAATCACTATATGCTCTTACTCGAGAGTGACGGATGACGCCTGTTTCAAATCGATAAGAACTTACAAGTGGAAGATCGACTAAAATTCCATAATCAATTTGAGGGATAAAAAAATTTGAGGCGTTAGCTGCAGGATCAGGACTAGTGGAAGGCCGATGTAGATTCACTCCGCTCACTACTGCAAGATCCATTGCATTCGCGTTAGCTAGCAAACTCAAGAATAAGAATACAAAACGAATGAACACTCGTAGCCACCTCGTGTCTTTAAGTGTCCTTGTTTACGCTCTGCGGCCTCAATGGGCAGGGTTTGCCTAGAGCCAAGTGTTAGAGTCTAAACGAAAAAGGCTCCAGGTGAATCACCTGGAGCCTTTAAGTCTAACCTTCGACTTTCGTCTTAGAATTATTCGTCTTTTTTATCTTTTCCGAGTGCAGCCTTCAGCTTATCGCCAAGGAGATCTCCAAGGGAGTTCTTCTTAGCGGAGTCGCCAGCATAAGTATTATATGCAGAACGCTCTTCGCTACGGCCAAGTTGCTTAATCGAAAGACCGATGCGGCGTTCTTTCGGTTCGATGGAAAGAATCTCGGCTTTAACCGTATCGCCAACCTTCAGGATATCCGAAGGCTTCTCGATGCGGTGATCAGCAATTTCAGAAACGTAGATGAGTCCTTCTACGCCTTCTTCAAGTTCTACGAATGCACCGAAATCGGTGAGCTTCGTAATCTTTCCGTCCACAGGCTGACCGACTTTATAGCGGGCCTTCAGCGAATCCCAAGGATCGCGCTCAAGCTGCTTCACGCCAAGGGAGAACTTTTCGTTCGCCTTGTCGATACCCAGAACGATTGCTTTTACTTTGTCGCCCTTCTTATACTTTTCAGATGGGTGATTGAACTTTTTAGTCCAAGTCAGATCCGAAACGTGAATGAGTCCGTCAATGCCCATACCAATATCGACGAACACGCCGAAATCAGTAACGGACTTCACTTCTGCCTCTTCAATCAACGAGCCGATTGGGAATTTAATTTCCAACTGGTCCCATGGGTTTTCTTGAAGCTGCTTAAGTCCTAGGGAAATCCGCTTGTTCTTCGTGTCGACTTCGAGAACTTTGCATTCTACATCGTCGCCAACGTTGATGACTTTAGAAGGGTGTTTCACGCGTTCAGTCCAAGACATTTCAGAAACGTGAATAAGTCCTTCGACTCCGCCTTCAAGCTCAACAAATGCGCCGTAGTCCTTAAGGGAAACCACTTTACCACTGACTTTCATGCCAGTTGGATATTTAAATTCTGCTTCATCCCATGGGTTAGCAGAGATCTGCTTAAGACCAAGGGAAACACGTTCCTTATCTCGGTCGTACTTCAGAATCTTCACTTTCACTTCATCGCCGACTGCGAACATTTCGTTCGGGTGTTTAATGCGACCCCAGCTCATGTCCGTAATATGGAGAAGTCCGTCCATACCGCCGAGATCAATAAATGCCCCGTACTCAGTAATATTCTTCACAGTTCCAGCGACCACCATACCTTCAGCTAGGTTAGAGAGGGTCTCAGCGCGTTGAAGTTCACGCTCCTGAGCTACGACTGCACGTCGAGAAAGAACGATGTTTCCACGCTTTTTATTGAACTTGATGATCTTGAACTTTAAGCGCTTGCCAACATACTTATCCAGATTCTTCACTGGCTTCGTATCGAGCTGGGATCCTGGAAGGAATGCCTTAACGCCGATATCGACAGAGAGACCGCCTTTTACTTTTGCGATCACGAGACCTTCGACTAATTGGTCTTTTTCACAAGCAGCAGAAATCTCGTCCCATGCTCGGATAATTTCAGCTTTATCCTTCGAGAGGAGCATAAAGCCGTTTTCCATTTCCATGCGCTCAATATAGACAGGAACCACATCGCCGGAGTTCACCTGAGCAACGCCGTTTGCGTCTTTAAATTCTTGGGTAGGAACTAAACCTTCACATTTATATCCGATATCAATCGTGACGAATTCAGGTCCGATAGAAATCACGTTTCCATCGACCACTTCACCTTCTTTAATTTCGCCGGTTTGCTCAGTGGCTTTAAACATCTCTTCGAAATTTTCGAGAGTGTTAATCTTTTTTGTTTGGGTATCGTCTTCACCGAGGAAGCTCGAGAATTCGTCCATCCAGTTTTGATTTTTAGGAGGAGATTTTTTTTGGGTGCCAGCACCCGCAGTTTGTTTGGTTACCATTCAGAGTCGTACTCACTTAAAACTCACGATCACCTCTGTAGCTTCGTCCCGCAAAGCAGGATGAATGAAGCTGACTCGAGATTTTTGATCGAAGTCATACGGGTATAGGAAGGTTTCCGCAGAATGTCGAGAACGAAAGAAGTTCGATAGCGCAGTGCGCACTAGCCCATCTCTTCTATATAAGAAAGGAGAGACGATTACCTTGCGCCAAGTCACATAAAACTCTTTTTATTTAAATATCCCGAGTTGGCTTTTTGACAGAATTTAAAACCACTGTTAGCGTTTTTTTCTGGCTGTAGCCAAACGTTCCACTGATGGAGCGTCGAAATTGGGGGACAAATGAATAAGGGACTATTAGGCATTGTTGCCGTATTAGCCGTCGCACAGACGTCTGCGGTGTTTGCATGTACTTCGGATGGTAAGACTGGAATTTTTCCAGAAAACAATCTCTACATTCCTGCAAGTAAGTTCGCGACTTACTCGACCACGGAAGCTGAGTTCGCTGCTGCAGTGAGTAAGGCTCAGAAGATTTATGAACCATTCTTTACTGCTCAGGGTCGCGTCTATAAAATTATCGCTGATTGGAAAGACGGAACAGTTAACGCATACGCTAACCAAAGTGGGAAGGTTTCCGAAGTTCACATGTTCGGTGGACTCGCTCGCCATAAGAAGGTCACTTCCGACGGCTTCATGCTCGTTATCTGTCACGAAACCGGCCACCACCTCGGTGGCGCTCCTCGTAAGGGTGGATCCTGGGCTTCTAACGAAGGACAGTCCGACTACTTCGCGACTCTGAAGTGCGCTCGTGAAATCTGGAAAGACGAAAATAACGCTGATGTCGTTGCTGGAATGCAAATTCCTCAGATCGTCACAGAAAAGTGCCAGAAGGCATTCAACACCACTGAAGACATCGCAATCTGTCAGCGCGCAGCTATGGGCGGCAAGTCCCTTGCCGATACCCTAGGCGACCTCGGTCGCACCGGAGATACCGATTTCAATAAGACAGATCCAGCTGTCGTAACGACCATGGACGACAATCACCCTGAAGCTCAGTGCCGTCTCGACACTTACTTCGCGGGTTCGATTTGCAACAAGTCTAAAGACATTGCTCCAGACAAGACCGACCCAACCATCGGAACTTGCTCCCAGGAAAAAGGGGAAACTCTCGGAATTCGTCCTCTCTGCTGGTACCTGCCAAAGTCTAAAGGCGAACAAGAGCCTCCAAAAGGTGGATCGACTTGGCCGTCTGCTACTGCGAGAAGCCGTCAAGCTAATCGATAATCCAGTATAATATTTTAAAACCAAAAAGACCCGGTTCGATATTCGAACCGGGTCTTTTTATTTCTGGAATCTATAAAAATGTTTTTCTCAAATCATATGCTCTCGAATAGAGCATTAATGTCTTCTGAAGTCTAAGTCGCCGGTCATATTTATATTTCACATGCTCACGAGCTAGGTGACCCATTTTTTTACGAAGTGCCTCACTCTCGATCAGTTCTCGTAAGCGAACTTGTAAATCAAAGGCATCATCCGGTCGGGTTAACAAACCAAACTCTTCATTCCCAACTATTTCTCGAGCACTACCTCCGCTTGAAATAACAAGCGGGCATTCCATCGCCATGGCCTCGATGGCGACGAGACCGAAGGCTTCTTGATGAGAGGGCATCACAAAAATATCGAATGCTTGCATCACCTCAGGAATATTTTCGAGGTACCCAGTAAAAATAACAGAGTGCTCAAGATGGAACTGGGAAACCATTTCCTTAAGTTCTTCGAGATGCCCACCCTCACTCCCGAGAGTTTCTTCACCCACGATCACGAATTTAAACTTTTTCTCGCTCCCCAAACGTTTATTCAGACCGGCAGCGGCCTTAATAAAGGTTCCCTGACCCTTGGCAGGATCAATCCTACCCACAAGTCCAATCACAATCGTATCAGCATCTGCACCCCACTCCTGCCGCTGTCGTCCAGCATCGACCTTATCGGGATCAAAGCGTTCAAAGTCTAAACCGAGATTCACGATTTCGACCTTCGGTTCATCCACAGGATGCGTAGCAAGAATATTTTTTCGAAGTGCTTCACTCATCACGATAAGTGAATCCACACGCTGATAAATCAGGTCATGAATCCAATTATTTTTATTATGGCCGCACAGCAAGTGTCTGGATGCAAAGAGTGGGAGTCTTTTTTCATTCCATACCCATGGAACAATCGAACCTAATAGAGTTGTTTGGTGAACATGAAGAAGGTTTATTTTTTTTGAATGAAGCCAACTTAAAATATCCTTTTTCAGGTGAAAGTCTAAAGTGTCACGAGGCCGGTAATCGAGAGGAATGACTTCAACTCCCGCTTTTTCAGCGAGTGCACGATGAACGGGAGAGTCGCGCAGAACTGCAACATGAACCGGTAATTGGTAACGGGAATATTCTTGCGCATCGAATGCCACTGTTTGTTCGAGACCGCCCCAGGATCTCGAAAGGCAGATCAGTAATGGATTCATCTTCGGGCGAAGACGATCAGCAAAATCATCGAGCGATTTTACGTAAGCCACGGCGGATCTCCTCCCAAACAGTTTCGGGTTTGATCCCTTTTAAACATTTAATTTGGCCATCGAGTGGCTGGGAACATACATTTTTTTCGCAAGGCCAACAGTCGACGGAGTTTAATGAGACCTGAACTAACCCCGGACCTGTGGGTTTAGTTCTTCTAGGATCCGCCGCGCCACAAACGATCTGTGTAAATGATCCGCAAAGTGCTGATACGTGAGCAAGTCCAGATTCATTTGTGACGGTGAACTCAGCCCCTTTAAATAAATCGGATAAACCGGAGACTGGGCAGCGTGCGGTGTAATCAACCAGTCGAAGTTCTTCGTCTTGGCAAAGTCGCTCAGCAATCGGAGCTTCTTTAGGGCCGCCAACAATAAC
>JBGSHQ010000185.1:0-1650 GCA_041752095.1 Bdellovibrionia bacterium | reverse complement strand
CTTTTTTTCTCTGTTCTTCAGTAAGTCCCGGCGCGGATTCAATCGTGTACGCAGCATCCGTCTGCAGATCGGTGCGAGTTTTCACTTCTGAGTTTGCGAGTTTTTGGTCAATCGCCTGATCCATCTTTTTATGGGCACATCCTGTCATCACCGACCCCTGAAGGAGCGATGCCATAAGAAGAGTAAAGAGACCGAGGATTCTACTATTATGTCGGGCGACTATCATGATTTCTCTGTATCAAGTTATGTGCCAGGCCCATTTTGCCCCAACTCGAGTCGATCCAGAGTGAATTAATTCTTCACCGCATTGGTTTTAAAATTATCCAGTACGCCTGGCGCAAGGGTACACACGAGAGTCGCAAGCGAGAGAATCCCCACGAAATTTCGTAGGAGGTGATTCCCGAATCTATTCATCTACAAACGTCCTTCGGTTTTACTCTTATTCGTATCGGTAATCACTTACAGAAAAAACTAGTTTTTCGCTAAAAATTCGCCTGTTTTTGCTTGGTAGGCTAAATAATTTGATTTAGTCTGCATGATTTCTCGTTGATAGTCTTTAGTTGTTTTTGATTTTTTTTGATCACCTCGAAGAAACTCTTGGGTATTTCCATGTCCATTTTTATAGGAATAAAGTGCTAGCATCTCATCACCATTATTATCTTTTAGCTTCTTTGCTAAATATCGAACTCCTGCGCGAATATTCAGCTCAATGTCAAATGATCGCCGGCTGTTTTTACCCATGACTTCTTCCCATGCTGGTTTCATCAACTGCATGAGACCCATGGCTCCAGCGCCTTTAGATACCGCCGTAACCTTATAGTTACTTTCTGCAGCCATTACGCTTAAAATGAAAGCGATCGAAACACCGTTTTCCTTCGCTTCAGCGATGACAGCCTTTGCGATCCTGCGATTCGTTTCGGGTTGATATCTGTACCGGTTTATAAAGGTTACGATCTCCTCGACACTCGTATCCACTTCAGGGATCTCTTTAACCGCTTCGATGATCTGTGTGGCATTAGAAAGATTCTGTGTAACCGCCTGAATAGTATCCTGTCCGTTACAGTCGGAACAGACCGAGTTATTCTCTACGACTGGAGCAGTTGCGACCTTAAAAGTTTTAAGTGCCACAGCCCAGTTTCCATCCTCAGCATTCGACACGGGTTTCCCGTGATTATCATCATAGAGTTCGACTAACCGGAGCTTTTCGTCCTGATGATAGTAGACCCAAACTTCATCGCCTTTTTTAAGTTTCGAAGACGTGAGCGTATCACCGACGTTTTCGACTTTAATTTTAATTCCGTAATTTCCTGATGGTAATTTCCACCGCTCGAGGACTTCGCCTTCTGTGCCTTCAGGAATGATCGTCTTAATGTTCGATCGCCCATGAAAATTTAAACTCGATCTGCCGTTGATGTTACCCGTTGTTCTGAAAGATCCCGCGACAGCGCTTGTCACCTGGAGAAATACAAGTGTCGCTCCAATGAGGCGTGAAAATAAATGAGAGCTCGGTCTTAAGTGGTGCATCGACTTAGATAAAGCAAGATAGATACCGAAGTGAAATCGGCTCTAATCCATTCAAACGCAATCTCACCTGGATAGGGTGTTTAAAATATATACACCTGTCATTTTCGACACTTCGTTAAAACCGAG
>JBGSHQ010000184.1:0-3301 GCA_041752095.1 Bdellovibrionia bacterium | reverse complement strand
GTGCCGCGGAACGAACCATCCAGTTTTTATCGTCGAGTAAAACGACAGCGTCAGCAGCGCTTTTGGGACCGCTCATTTTAGTCACGGCAAGAAGGGCGACGTAGCGATCCGAGTCTTTCGCTCTAACGTCCTTAGCGATGTGGGTGAGAACGGGAAGTGCGGCTGCACCGTAAACGCGCTCCCATCTAGCGATCAGGGATTTGAAATCGGTTAGTTTCAGTCGACGAAACTCGGCCAAATCGTTTTGAACGTAAGACTGCACGTTCGGAATGCTGGCAAGGCTTGCGGTCGAGTAAAAGATGAATAAGAAATTAAGAATTAAGCATTTTTTCGAAATCAGCTTGTAACTGTTCTTCGCTTTTCTCATTCTGATTTGGCTCCGCTCCAGGGGCGCCATCGAGATTAAATTCTGCAGGCGCTGCTCCTGTGTTTGGATCAACGGTGTCGGATTTTGCCGCTTCTGCCAAGTTTTTTTCCACAGAATCGACTAACGATTCGAAGTCGGCTGGATGATTTTCATCATCATTCGGCTTATCGGCGACCACTTCAGTCGCAATGTCCATTCCTGCAGGTCCCGTCGGATCAGGCATGACAGGTGCTGGAGCGGGCGCTGCTTTTTTCTCAGGCGCTGAATCAGACTTCGCTTCAGCAGGAGGTGTTTCAAGCGTAGGAATTTCTGGAACCGCCGGAGCGGGAGCCGGAGCTGCTACAGCAGCAGCGGGAGCTGCGGCGGCAGGAGCAGGTGCCACAGGAGCCGGAGCTCCTGAAGCGAGTTGTTCCTTGAGGGATTTATTTTCTTTTTGGAGGCGCTTCAGATTCGCAAGATCATCTTCAATGATGGCGTATTCTGCGAGCTGTGCTTCGAGCTGTTTTAATCGCTCAGCCATAGGACCGGCAGCGTTTGAAGCTCCGCCTTTTTCGCCTGCAGCAGGAGCTGCTGAAGCTGCTGCGCGCGCATTTGCGAGTTCCTCTTCAAGCTTCATTTTATCGTTTAGAACTGCGTCGAGTGCGCCCGCTTGTTCGGTGAGTTTTTTCTCAAGCTCACGCATTTTTTCGGCAAGCTTCGGATCAGCAAGAACTTGCGTAGCGACTGGGGCTCCCGCTGCAGTCGCGCCTGCGCCAGTTCCAGCAGAGGCGGGGACTTCCATATTTAATTGGATACCTGCGAGAAACTTTCCAGATGCATCGCCTTTACCGAGAAGTCCGAAAAGTTGATTTCGCATTTCTTCGGCATCACCGACGAGTTGGGCGAGATAAAGTTTTACGATGTTCGAAGGTACGTCTTCTCCCGCGACTCCGTATTTTCTTTTTCGGATGAGATAAAAAATCGCATATCCAAAAAGACCCAAAAAAAGTGCGAGAGCTTCAAAGAGAAGCGCTTCATGCGAAAACTTTGAAAAGAGATAGACCCATGCGTCCATGTTAATCACCGAGATGGCATGAGTCGTCATGACCCAAAGCCTCTCTTAAAAAGTGTAAGGAACTCCGACGCTTCAGTCAAATCGCAGAGACCATTCTTCGTAGAATCGAATTAAACAGAGGAAAAACCGTCAAATCCTTAACGATCTATCTTAACAGTCTTTAGTCGTACGAACTGATTTTAAAAGCTCAGAATGGAGCAGTCGATTGCACGCAAGAACAGAAGGAGAACTGAGTACATCATCACTTCCATTAAAATCAGTCACCGCTCCGCCTGCTTCGCGTACGATCAGGAGTCCAGCTGCGATATCCCAAGGAGAAAGCCGACGCTCCCAAAAACCGTCAAATACCCCGCGCGCAGTATAAGCCATATCGAGCGCCGCAGAACCCGGACGGCGAATCGCGCGCGCTACCCCCGATAGCTTTTCAAAGGCCACCATCTCAATATGAAGCTGCTCGGTTTGTTGGTTAGAAAAAAAACCTGTGGAGAGAAGGGAGTCTTTTAAATTTTCAGTTTTAGAAACTTTCAGGCGTTTTTTATTCATAAAAGCCCCACCCCCTAAAGTTGCGGTGTAGGTTTCTCTTAAAATCGGATGTTCAATCACAGCTGCAATAATTTCACCGTCCCATTCGGCTGCCAGCGAAACACAAAACATCGGGAATCCATGAACGAAGTTCGTAGTGCCATCGAGCGGATCAATAATCCATCGACCTCGTGCAGGGGTCCTGGCTTCGGTTTCTTCTTCAGTGAGAAATGAAAAGTCGGGTCGGAGTTTTTTAAGTGCGCGAACACACGCTTTTTCGCTTTCAATGTCTGCGTTCGTGACGAGCCCCGCACCCGGTTTTTCTGAAACCTTAATTTTCTTTTTTTTAGTGTAATATTGTCGAAGAATGGCGCCTGAGATTTGAGCGGCTTTGATCATTCCAATCAGGAGTTTTTTTCGGTCAGGAGCTTTCAGTTCATTTTTCATTTTTTTTCTCGATGAGTCGTTTCGAGTGTTTCACGAACTCATTTTTAAGTTCCCGGGTTATTTTTCCAGGTTTTCCGTTTTTAATTTTTTTGGCGTCGATTTGAACGACGGGAAAAACTTCTTTGATGGTGGAAGTCATGAAGACTTCGTCGGCTTCATAGAGCCGTTCTTTCGGGTAAAGAACTTCTCGAACTTCGTAGCCGAGTTTACGAGCAATTCCTATGGTAGTTTTTCGTGTAATGCCGTCGAGGATGCCAGAGCTAAAGGGTGAGGTCGCGATGATTCCGCGGCGGACGTAGAAGAGATTAAATGTGGTTCCCTCCGTTAGAAATCCTTGGGAGTCGCAAAGAAGCGAGTCGTGGAATCCTTCGGTCGTTCCTTCGAGATAGGCCAGAAGGGAGTTCATGTAATTTCCCGTTTTTGCGGCTGGGTCTTGAGCGCGTTTATCGTTTCTGATTCGGTCGACGATCTTATAGCGGAAGCCTTCTTCCCACTGTGCCTCGGTCGGCGGATTTAAGGGCTGAACGATGATGGTGTAAGTCGTTGGGGTTATCAGATTCTCGGTCCCAAAACCGATCTTTCCAGTCCCACGCGAAACCACGATTCGGCAGTAGGCTTCGACTTCTCTTTGGCCGGGCCTAGCTTGATAAGCTCTCAGGGTTTTTACACATTCATCGCGGTAGAACGAGAGGGTCTGCGAAAGCTTCATCCTGCAAAGTTCTGCGGATTTCGCAAGTCGCATCAGGTGTTCTTCCATGTAAAGAAATTCACCCTGATAAGTGCGAATCACTTCATAAAGGCTGTCGCCATAGAGGTAGCTCCGGTCAAACGCCGGAATACACGGGGTAAGGGGGTCGGAAAGGATTTCGCCATTGACGTTCAGCGCGATATGTTTCATCTCGAAAATAAGG
>JBGSHQ010000183.1:0-2362 GCA_041752095.1 Bdellovibrionia bacterium | reverse complement strand
GGGCTTGCGAAGGAGGCGAAACGGCAGCTTCAAAAAAAGGGCTATCCCGTAATCCTAACTCGAGACCAGGATTTATATATTGCCCATACTGCCCGAACCGCGATTGCGAACCGAGCTAAAGCGAAAATCTTTATCTCGCTTCATATGAACTCTCTATTAAAGGGAGAGGCAGAAGGAATAGAGACCTACCTCTTAAATTCCACCACCGATGGAACCTCTAAACGCCTAGCCGAGCTTGAAAATAAAGGACTCGATCCGACCCAGGGAAACAAGATGACGTCTGAGACCGAGGTGAACCTCATTCTAAAGGACATGGTGCTCGACTCGAATCTATCCGAATCGAAGCGCCTGGCCTGCGTTTTACACACCCACCTGACCGGGGTGACGAAACAGAAGACCCGGGGAGTGAAACAAGCCATGTTCGTCGTCCTCCTCGGAGCGGACATGCCGTGCACACTGGTCGAAGCGGGCTTTATTACATCGAGCCGAGACCGAAAACTCATCAGTTCTGAGCATGGGGTCAGAGCTATGGGAGCAGCGATCGTAAGGGCGGTTGAGCAGTTCAGACTCAGTTCCGGCACCGATTCTGCCCGTCAGGAGCTTAGCAGGTGTCTAGTTTCTGATCACTAGGTGTACTCGGACTATACAGACGAAAACAGCGAATCTCCTTTAATTACAAATATATAACAACATGCGCCAACTTGGCATCCCTGTTGCTTTATGAAAGGTAAGAGAGAAAAGGCTGATGATCAGCCGAAGGAGATAATATGAGAACCCTGAATACTAAGCCAATCATCGTTCTTGCTACCTTAATCGCTTTAGCGATGTCGGGATGCGGGAGAACTAATAACAATGCTAACGGTAACCTTGGACAGCTTCCAGGGCAGCCTGGATTCCCAGGACAACCTGGATTCCCGGGACAGCCTGGATTCCCGGGTGGAATGGGCGGATCGCTCGTGAGTGGTTGCACTCCGATTACAGCTCCAATGCAGTTCCAGGGCGGAATCTACATTGATTCAGCAAATATTTACGCAGGTAACGGTGGCGCTGCCCCAGTGGGCGGACAAGTACCTATCGGCGGCGCATTCGGTGGATTCGGCGGAGTTCAGCAGATCTCCATGTCGGGATCCGGATCTGACGGATGGATGACCATCCAGGCGACCATGACCGGTGCATCCACTGCAAATGCTTTTGGGACACTCCAACTGAGCCCGACTGTGATCCAACAGATCCAGTTCCAAATGGGAACACAGATGGGATTCCCACAGCCTTTCGGCTTCCCACAGCAGGGATTTGGCCAAGTTCCATGCGCAACGATCACGGCGATTAACATCGGTCACAGAAATACACAGCTTTACGGCGGTGGATTCGGTGGCGGACGAGCAGTCCTCATCATGATCAATGGAAATATCCCTTACTACGTTTACTTCTAAATACGTGTTTCTCTCCCATGAGGCCTTCATTTCTCCCTTTGGCTTGGGAGTTATGAGGGCCTCTTCCATTTTCGGCTTAAAGAGTTCATCCTTATAGAGTGAAGAAGCGTAAACCATCATTCCTCGTCCAAAGTCTTGGATTAATTCTAGTGGGCGTCTTCATCATTTTTGCGCTCGAGAAATGTTCGGATGTTAATGAAGGCGGTACATCGAATCGACCGGGCACAATCTTTGATAACGCACCTCCAGGACCGAGGAGCGACCAAATTAAAATCGATGACTTCGTCGTCGCACTCGAATCGCGGTATAAACGGGAATCCCTCCGAAACGCCATTGATCTCCATTTTTCTAAAGTGGGTTCAAACCAAATTAAAATACGCGTGGGCTATGACCGCACCGCTAATCCAACCACTGCAAACTCGATCGCGGATGCTGCGGTCGAACTCGCTAAACGCTTAAAAAGGGAAGACCCCGAACTTCGGAATATCGATGTCACGTTTGAACGAGTGGTAGAGCCTCGCAGAGAATAACCCGTGAGCACTTTTGTAACCGCTCTCACTCTTTTCCTCGATTCGAAGAAAGTAGACCGAGGAGCTTCTCCCGCCACCATTTCGGCTTATAAAACCGACTTACTTCAGTTTGCGGACTCACTCCCCAAAAAAACAGAAACCGACTTATTTAAAATCTCTGCAGATGATATTCACGCTTTTCTTCGAAGCCTTCACGTGAAAAAAGAAAAGAATTCTTCGATCGCACGCAAGGTTTCATCGATTCGCCAGTTTTTTAAATTCGGAATGATGGAGCTTGGGCTGGAAATGAATCCTGCCGACCAACTCAGATCCCCTTCGACCGTTTCGAGACTCCCAAAATTTTTAAGCCACGATTCGATCGAAAAATTACTTACTGCCTGTGCCACCGGACTCCCCTAT
>JBGSHQ010000182.1:0-1965 GCA_041752095.1 Bdellovibrionia bacterium | reverse complement strand
GCTGCCTGATAATCATCTTTCAGTTTATTTAAATGATTACGGCTTTCGAAGTACATCTTCTTGGCAACTCGGGCTTTTCGGGGGTCGAGCAAAATGGAATAGCATGGTCGAGTACGAGCGACTTCAAGGCGAGTATGACACCCAGAGAAACTATGGTCTTCTCGACTGCTACTCCGAAGCTCGATACCGGAGAGAATTTTCGAATCTTGCGGGTACGGCGTTAAATGATTTTATCGAATTTCATAGTAGTAATCTTAAGCAGAACGCGACTAACGGAGTAGCGCGTGCCATTCATCTTGATGAACTGAATTTAAATCACGCTTCTCTTGTTTACGCAGGAGTTCTAGCCGCAGTTTATACGGGACGAACTCTTCGATATCGGGTGAGTTCGGATGTATCGGTCGAATCACAGAGCTTAATTCGAGATGCTCAGCGTCGCCAGTACTTTGGATGTTCGAGTGTCAGTCTCGGTCTTTCTGGTGGTAGTGCATACGATGCGGATGCGGGTATGTTAAACTACTCTGTCCGTAAAAGCTTAACTCCACACATTAGCATGGGCTATGAGCGAAGCGCAGAACACTCGGCTTCAGTAAACTTTTCTGCGGGATTTTAATCACAAGCGGATTCTTGAAAGATCCGAGTTCCACCCTTTAACAAAAGTGGAACCACCTTTTTTTGGACAAACCGTTTCGTGCACTTTGTAAAACCAAAGTAATAAGATTCATCCACGAGTTGTCGATTTCTGCAGTAGCTCATTACATCTTCTCTTCCCGCACTTTTTGCACAGCAAGCCGCCGTTTGCTCAGGGGTGGTATTGCCCTGGAAGCAGTGTGCGGAAGCGTGATCGAGTCCTATAAGGTGTCCAGTCTCATGCATGAGTTCATCGGTAAGGCGTGGAGCCGGCTGCCACTCTGTTCTACCCCCATCACCCAGGCGCCAAGCAATCTCGCTGGGCTGCTCGGTAAACCCGTAGTTACCACTCGCAAACCCAAGAGCTTCAAACTGGGGTTCAGAAATGACTAGCACTATATCTGCTTCTTCGAGAGCTGCACGATGACCATTATCTAAGAGGAGAGAATTAATCTCTCGAATCATTTTATCAGCGTCTGAAAAATAGTAATACCAAAGCCGCTCTAAGCGTTCCTGAGATTTTTGGGTTGGATCTTTACCGCCAACGCGATCAGCGACTGCCGCTAAATCCCGATTCATCATTTTTAGTGGAATGACTGCCGAATCGACAACCTTAAGAGTGACTATGCCTTTCATTTCTTGATTAAATCGATCGAGGTAAAGCCGTTCAGCTGCTTGAAAATCATAGTTCGAAGAATGATTTCCGTAATGCACTAAAATGGCTTTTATCGTGGGTGTGAGCCGTGATCGAAAGCACTTCGCATAAGGATCATTCGCAAGCGAGCACGGATCACTTGCAGCGAGTCCATTCGGACTCAATCCGAAAATTCCGAGGAGAAAAAAAGAAAAAAAAGTCTGCCATCCAATCCGTGGAAATTGCATACGCTGATGGTCTCTGAGAATTTTTAAACGATCAAGTCTGTTTTGAAATTCTTGCGACTATAGATTCAAGCTGTGTACGAAAAAAGTCAGTTTTTCTCAGGCGTAATGGCTCATCCGTCGATTTCGTATTTCGGGAAAGGAAACTTTCGAGCGCTAAAATGGGGCCGATCAGTCGATGGGATATGATGATGCTCACTCCAAAACTGAGAAGTAAGGCAACGCCTTCAAGAAAAAATAATCCAAACAGATAATCTCGAATAATGCGTTCGGCTGCATGCAAAGCGATGGTTTGATTCGAAGGAATATAAACTTTTAGAAAAACAAATGAGTAAATCGCTATGACAAAAAAATGAGCGAACGCTAGAATGAGAGTCATTAACCCAAATTGAACTTGAAATTTCGGTTCGACCCAGTGTCCTCGGCGTTTATTCTCATTAAGCCAGAGTTCGTGAC
>JBGSHQ010000181.1:0-4450 GCA_041752095.1 Bdellovibrionia bacterium | reverse complement strand
TGAATCCTGATTCGTGCGGAGTGCGACGTGAAAAAAGGTTTCACACCCAGTATTTCTCGTACCCAGATTTGCGGGGACGCTCGTCTGTAAAAGAGCAAGGTTTGCGGCATCAGCGCTTTTTGCTTCGATAAGATTAAAGATGTTCTGCATCTCAGGAGTTGGAGGATTGCAAGTCGCTGCTTTTGCAACGTGAAGCGTAGTGAATGCAAGAACGACAGCGAGCAAGCGGATCATGGTTTTCATGGAACTCCTTAGAATTATTTTTATGTTTAGCTACTTGGCTTTGATATCGAATTCAATAACCATACAGTGCAATAACGATCGATCAGAGTGCTTTTAGTGAAAACTAAGCGTTCCGATTCACGTTATTCAGATCCTCAAACGCCCCTTTTAAGCGCTTCACGAAAGACTCTTCGCCTTTACGAAGCCAGACACGGGGATCGTAGTATTTTTTATTCGGAGATTCAGCACCTTCAGGGTTTCCGAGCTGGCCTTGGAGGTACGCTTTCTTATCTTCGTAGAAGTTTTTTACACCTTCCCAGAATGCCCACTGCATATCGGTATCGATGTTCATCTTAATCACTCCGTAATCGATCGCTTCGCGAATTTCGCTTTGGAGTGAACCCGATCCGCCGTGGAAAACAAATGAAACAGGTTTCGGGCCAGTGTTGAATTTTTTCTGAACAAATTCCTGCGAGTTTTTTAAAATGATCGGCGAAAGTTTTACGTTTCCTGGCTTATAAACTCCGTGAACATTTCCGAAGCTTGCAGCGACCGTGAAGTTCGAACCGACTTCCTTTAAGTGCGAGTAGGCGTAGGAGACGTCTTCAGGCTGGGTATAGAGCTTCGAGTTATCGACGTGGGAGTTATCTACGCCGTCTTCTTCTCCGCCCGTTACACCGAGTTCGATTTCGATGCCGGTTTGCATTCCTGACATACGCTTGAAATATTTAGCTGAGATTTCGATATTCTCTTCGAGGGACTCTTCCGAGAGGTCGAGCATATGGGAAGAGAAGAGAGGCTTTTTATTCTGCTTAAAATGGGCTTCACCGGCATCGAGTAAGTGGTCGATCCACGGAAGTAATTTTTTAGCAGCGTGGTCGGTGTGGATGACGACGGGAACGCCGTAGTGTTCGGCCATGAGGTGAATGTGGTTTGCTGCCGAGATCGAGCCCAGTGCTGCGGCCTTATCATTTTCAAGTTTTAAAGATTTACCGGCGTAGAACTGTCCGCCGCCGTTAGAGAACTGGATGATGACGGGAGAGTTCACGGCTTTAGCGGTTTCGAGAATCGCGTTTACCGTATCGGTACCGGTCGCATTCACCGCAGGGATGGCGAATTTCGACTCCTTCGCGTGTTGGTAAAGGTCATGAAGTGCGCTGCCAAATACGATGCCAGGTTTAAATTTCATGCCTAAGGACTACCGCTGGGCAGGCTGTGGGACAAGGGGATTTCAAAACTTATGCAGCGCGCATTCAGGTTGATTTAGTGAATAATTTTATCGAGACTATCGAACACTACGAATTTATGGTCGTTAAAATACCAAGTGCTGTTGGGATAGATCGGTGGGTTTTGATTTATATTTCCGACAATGTCGGCGCTGGTCATCACATCAAATCCTTCTCGTACCGCTCCTCGCGCGGTCGAAACGACGCACGCGTTTCCGTTAATTCCTGAGACAATGAGGGTGTCCACATTCCATTCCTTTAACTGAGAAATTGCGGCACCTTTTGATTCTTCTCCGTCGAAACCTCCGTCTGTAGCTTTAATGACTGATGCATGGGGATGGTTTTTTAAAAGAGCTGTCAAGCGAGGATCAGAAGCTCCGTAATTCCTGTACTCAAAAAATAAAACGGGGACGTCATTCTCCACTCCCCATTTTAGTAACTCCATCTGCTGTTCGACAAGGCTTCGAAGACCGGGAGTATTCGTCGTGTGACCTCTTTCATAAAATCCGCTTTGCATATCGATGATCACGATCGCTAAGCCACTATTGGGCGTGGCTCCGGCATATGCGGCAAAAGTGGCATTGAAAAGGAGAAACGCTAGGACGAATGCATGAGTGACCATTTTTATAGGCATAGTGATTTCCGTTTAACGCTATTTATCTGATCCCTATGTATACTGGAATTATGCGCTGCGCAATAGAAATGATGCGCACTGTTAGTTGTTCCATTGCCTTGTCTAAGTGTTATTAATTACTGGGTAATTCTGAGTGAGTAATACTTGATTAAATTAGTTGTATATTATGTCCTGTTCGTGTAATTTGCCGAACATGATTCGTTCTCGTTTGAGCCCCCTCATCTTAGTCATTTTATTTGGGGTAGTCAGTGGAGCGGTGGCGGGACATGGACCCGTGTTCCAGGTGGGGCTGACCCCGCTCCTCATTCCAAAATCCAACCTCACGGATCCCGATCAAATCGTGTGTTTTACGCAGAAATGGGAAGCGGTCGATCCAGGCCTTTACCTGGAAATACTCGAACTGCGTAAGGCCTCTCCAGAAGCATTTAATCTCGTTACTGATCTTCATCCGAACCTATGCTTTAACCCGGAACGAGTTCCCGAATCTGAGCGCGAGTTGTTGGTTCGGATTTTAAATCGGATCCATTCACTTTCGGTCGAAAATGAAAGAAGACACGATCCACTTAGAAATGAAAACAAGTCTCTCGGTCGAAAGGTGCTTCGCGGATCTCTCCTGATTCAGGGTACGCAGTTAGTGGGTTTGGGTATTCTTCTCGTCCTGCCTGAGTCAGTGACAAAGTGGCCGGATAATCCGCTCGCATCAGCGCAAAAAAATCTAAAACGCGCTTGGACGACGGCACCCGTCTGGGATCATGATACGTGGGCGATTAATTATATTGGGCATCCTTATGCGGGGAGCCTTTACTATAACGCACTTCGAAGCCAGGGAGCCTCGCCACTCGCTTCATTTATTTTTTCTACAGCGCAGTCGGCTTTTTGGGAATACGTCGTAGAAGCATCTGCTGAGCAGCCGAGTATCCAAGATTTGATTTATACTTCGACGCTCGGTTCGGTTCTTGGCGAAGCGTCTCACCGTGCGACGATAGGGATGGGAAAAAACGGATTTAATACGGTCGAAAAAATCACTGTGATTATCATCAATCCGACTTATGTTTTAAATAACGGCTTTAAAAAACGACACGCAAAACCAAAACCACTTTTTTAGATAAGATTTTTTAAAAATAGAGATGCAGGGGCAACACGAATTCCTTCTGGGGATTGATAATCTTTTTTTCCATTCAGATGGATTTGCCAGGATTCACACTTTGGAAAACGTTCGCGCAGATACTTTAGTCCTGTACCTAGAGGTGCATCACTGAGCTTTGCTTCAATAAATAAAATGGGGTGTTTACCCTCAGTGACAACAAAATCAACTTCCCGACCGTCAATATCACGAAAGTAACGGAGCTCTAATTCTCTGCCCTCGGTGTCTTCGGTGTATTGAATCCATTTTAAGAGGTGATTTGCCACCAAGTTTTCAAATCGTGCTCCTTCATCTTTCACTAAGTTCCAGTCGAAGTGGTAATGCTTTTGTTCCTTTTTAACGGCTCGAAGTTTAGGCGCACCAAAAGGAGGTATTCGGTAAATGGAATAAACTTTCTCGAGTACATCGAGCCATTTTGCGACGCTTTTATGTGCGACTTGGAGATCTTCGCGTAATGAGTTTATCGAAAGGGGATTGCCCACTTTATCGGGTAACGCGTTTAGAAGTAATTCGACTCGAGTCAAGTCTTGCAGATTTTCAAGTGAGGCAATGTCTTCACGTACCAGTCTTCGCTTATATTCGATCGACCAACGATTCGCCTGCTTAGCTGATGCGCCGAAGAAGGGTTCAGGAAAAGGCCCCAGATTAAATAACGCCTCAAGATCTGACTGGGTTACATTTCCTCCCAATTCAGCGAGCGATAAGGGATGCATTCTTAAAAAGTGATAACGTCCTTGGAGCGAGTCGCCGCCGTATCGGTAGAGGTCAAGCCGTGCGCTACCCGTTACTGAAATATGCTGTTTTGATGACTTTTTATCAAATAGGCCTTTGATGTAGTTTCTCCAGCCTTTAAATTTATGGATTTCATCGAAAACCCACAGATCGGACACTGGAAGTTCGCGCATTAAGATGCGATCCCGATCATCGGAATCATCCCAGTTCAGGTACCCGTCGCGCTTGCCGAGAATGATTTTTGATAAGTATGTTTTCCCAGTCTGTCTCGGGCCACCGAGAAAGACCATTTTCCTTTCGAGGTCAGCAACAACCTGATCGTGAAGGTAGCGTTTCTTCATCTTTTAATGATGCGAGTTTTTTAGCCTATTGTCAACATTACTCGCGAGTTTTTTAGCCTATGGGTAAAATAGCTCGTTTAGCTCTCTATTGGTCCCGAAGGCGAGACTCGAACTCGCACACCCTTGCGGATACCGGATTTTGAGTCCGGCG
>JBGSHQ010000180.1:0-5366 GCA_041752095.1 Bdellovibrionia bacterium | reverse complement strand
TAAATCGAGTAAGTACCGAAATCCCGCTGGATAGATCGCCCACCCTAAATCAGAAACGGTTTCATTTCTCCGAGCGAAGGTAACCCCAAGTGGAAGTTCCGGTGGCCTTTCATTCGCAGGCGCCCGAGGGCGCCATTGAATGTAGGCCTTCGTATAATAATTCATCCCTATAAAGTCGATCGTCCGCCGCCCGAGCGCTTCGGTCACTGGAGCGGGACTTGGAATCAGGCCCAGTATTCCAAATTTCTGTTTCTTCCCTAAAACTGCGTCTAGAAATGAAAGATTATAAAAGCGGTGAAACACTCCCGATAAAATTCGCTCCATGATGTGCCAGGTTCGATCGGGATAAAAGCGGAGCATGTTATGCGCGAAACCCACCTGGAGTGGTATGTCTTGAAATGGACCCGCTCTTTCCTTCACGCTTCTGTGAATCTGATCGTAAGCAAGAACATGCGCTCTCAGTAAGTTTGCAAGACAATGCGAGGCTTTCACTGGCGCATACTCACCCGGTGGCATGAATCGACCGATAAATGAACCCACTGCAAGCACGACCGGTTCGTTTAGCGTACACCAGAGCGGTACCCGGGCCCCTAGCCGCTCTACGACTTTACTGACGTAACTTAAAAAAAGTGTGGGTGAACGCGCAGAAGAAAAGCCGCCCTGATCCGCTAGCCACTTGGGCAGTGAAAAATGGTGTAGAGTCAGCATCGGAACGAGCCCAAGCTTTTCGCATTCTGTGAGAAGTTCGGAATACCAGTCGAGAGCCGTTTCATCCCAGACCCCCTCCTCAGGCTCGATCCGCGACCACTCGACTGAAAATCGGTAACTGTTCAGTCCTAATTTTTTTGCGAGCCTGAGGTCTTCACGAAATCGATTCCAGTGATCAACCGCGATCCCTGAAGAAACACCCCCTTCGATGTTTCCCTCTTTCTCCCAAGCCCACCAATCATTTTTCGTATTCATTCCTTCGACTTGGTGACTGGCTGTCGCCGCACCCCAGAGAAACCCCGATCGCATGATTAAACTTTCTGAGGAACTAAAATTCCACCTAACTTTAAAGTGTATCTCTCCCCTCTCCAGGAAACTGAACTTCCCGAAGCGGTGAAGAGCCAGAGTGGAACTATCAAACTTTCACGTAATAACCAAAACAAGACTGATCGTAATTCCATTTTAGCTTTTATCGAACGCATGACAAACAGATCGAGGAGTAACCAAACTCCTGAATGGATTAAAAATATAAACAGAGGACTTATGGCAACCAGAGTACTGAGTCCAATCGCGAGAAATAAACCAGGTAGAGCAGAGAAACTGAATACCTCTGAAAAAAAGGCAATCGGTGACTGTGCCTTTCTAATTCTTCCCCACCGAATGTGCCGTTGTAAAAATTCTTTTAAAGAATACTCTCCGATAAACTGAGGTACGGTATCCCAGGCGGTCGAAACTTTAAGTCCAAGCTGCTTCATCGCCTCACCCGCCATATAGTCTTCGGCGAGAAACCCTCCGAGTGCTCGGAGTCCACCAAACCGATCCGCCGACGATTTATGAAAGAGCATCGACTTACCGACCACGCAATCTCTACCCACGCTCGAAGCCAGCACCATTGCTTTTGCATAAAAGGTATTTAGGTGGAGCTGTTCTAAGCCCCCCCCGATTCCGCTCGATTCGGTGCCGAGAACCACCGAAGTGATCATTCCTGTATCTGTATTAATTTGGCTCACTAAGTTTTTTAAATACCGTGGCCCAACACGAACATTACTGTCACTGATTAAAACCCAGTCGTAACGAGCGGATTCATAACCTCGAATGAGGTTATTTACTTTCGGATTTTTTCCTATATTTAATTCTCCCACGATAAGCCGAGAACGCACGTGGGGATGTTCTGAAATGAGCCCACGAATGACCCGAGTCGCGGGATCAAATTCATTTGCGACAGAAAAAATAAGCTCATACTCAGGATAGTCGAGATTAAAAAAACTCTTTAAGTTTTCACTTAACCCCTCATCAACGCCCTTCAAGGGTTTCAAAATGGTAACCGGTATGAGCCGAAAGGGAGTATCAGGAGCGACAGGCTGCTCCTCAAAGTGGGCTTGGGTTTTATAAACACCATAGAGGTGGATACTAAAAGAGACGACCCACAAAAGAAGGATCGTTACTGTAATGATTCCCATTCTGTTCTCTCCCTTCAAAAAAATGAAACGTTATTTCCTGTTTTCGAATCGCATCTAAAATAGCGCCCGGATGCTTTTCGCAGGTAAATCCAGTTTTCCAAGACCGAAACTGTTTGGGATGATGAAGGTCGCTGTTTGCGATCCGAGGAAGATCAGACCTGAGGACTTCGGGAAAAAGATGAATGCCGCTTGCAACTTCCCAAGCATCAAACTCGCTTCGTAACTCTTCGCGACGATCCCAGAGGTGATACGTTTGCTTTTCACGCTGCTGGGTGTTCACCGGATGAGCTGCTACGGCGAGTGCACCTTGAGCTCGAATCGCACGTGCGAGATCTTTCACATCTGCTTCAGCGCCAATATATTCTGAGACTCCCAGACCTAAAACATGCGCAGAGCGACTATTATTCACAGTGTTCTGAGTGAGCTCGACTCCAGGAATGAGTACCATTCGATAACGCTCCCAAGCGCGTTTTGCCTCGGACCTGAGGATGTTTTGGTAGAGGGGAAAAGTTGCGGGCGTAAGCGTTTGGTTTAAAAGTCGAGCAGCGCGTCCGATGAGCGAACGGTCTTCACAGAGGTGATCCGTAATCGCAATCGCTCCGAAGCCGCTCTCACCATAGAGATCCACAATCTCGGGAATCGAAAGCTTACCATCGCTAAACTTCGAATGAATGTGAAAATCACCTAGAAACATATAGCCAAATTATCGCCGATCTAAAAGCCGGGCGGGTCAGGATATGATCAGGGAAAGAACAGGATACTATTTGAGTTTTTACGCTGAATGGTGAAATACTCTAAAAAACCCTTTCAAGGAGATCACTCATGAGCGCATATAACCGAAGACGATTTTTAAAAGATTCTGCACTCGCCGTAGCCTTTTTCTCGACTGCTGGATTTTTAGGTAAAACCTCGCTTGTAAATTCATCTGAAGCGGCTGAAAAAAAGGGCGCTGCGAAAAAGGGAACAAAAGAAGCTCCACTCCCTGCAGGCGCGACTGAAGTCCCCGCCACCGATGCCGTTGCTTCAGCGATCGGTTATAACGCTAACGCACTCAGCGTCGATGCGAAGACGAACCCGACCTATAAAAAAGGCCAAAACTGTGCGGGCTGCGCGCTCTATGTACCTTCGAACGAGAGCTGGGGTAAGTGCCAGATGATTTCGTCAGGACTCGTAAAAGCGAACGGCTGGTGCCGCAGTTACAGTAAAAAAGCGTAAGCTAAAAAGTCCCATGACAGGGACTTTTGCGTCAGACGACGCGACAGGTCACCTCCTCTTCTGCCTTTTATCGCATTTATAGGCTGGCACGCCTTCTGCTCTTAGTGAATAGGTAAAGAATGTATTATTCATCCGAGAAAAAGGAGTCCCCCCTATGAAATCGCACGCGTTAGTTGCTGCTCTTGCACTCGTTTCAAGCTTTTCATTCACCGCATCGGCTTCGGTAGAAAATGTAATCGTCGTTCCAGAAAAGGTGTTCAGTCCCGACGGATTCGATAACAACGATAAAGTGGAAATCGTTCTCCACGGTCATTTTCCAAGCACCTGCTACCGTGCGGGTCCTGCGAAAGCTAAGTTTGAACGGGGTCAGGTGATCATTCGGAACACCGCGGTTCGCGACACCGCTTCAGAATGCCTCGAAATGCTCGTGCCTTGGGCAACGACAGTTACTCTGGGCACACTTCGTTCTGGGTCCTATCCTATATTCGTAGAGTCCAGCATCGGCGAGCGGATTGCATTCGATGCGATAAACGTAACGCCTGCAAGAAGTCGCTCGCTCGATGATCACCTCTATGGTCTCATCAACGGAGCACTCGTGAATGTGGATCGTACGACCAAAGTTCCTACTCTTACCGTTTCAGGTAGCTTCGGAATCAGCTGTATGTACCTAAAGAGTGTCGAAATCGTTCGCGGTAAAAAAGATATCGTAAACGTTCTCCCGATCGTCGAACTCGATCGCACGAAGCCATGCGGCTACCTCTTTGCTCCTGAGCCTTTCCAGAAGACCATGACCCTAAATGATCCACTAGAAACACACTCGACACTATTCTACATCCGCTCCATGAACGGACAGGCGATTAGCCGAGTCGTTGAGTACTAAGTCTACTCCTAGTTCTTAACTGTGATTGCCAGGGGGGTCGTATCTACAAAATACGACTTCCCTTGGCAGTCCAACTCTCCTCTAGGGAATTGACGCTTTTTCGGTATTCAGAGATAAGCAACCCCAATGACTCTGACCCCGCTTAAAAACCTCGATTGGGAATCGCGCTTTTTCTCACTTTTTCCAGGTGATGAAGAAACGAGGAATTTCACGCGCCAGGTAAGCGGCATTACTCATTCACGCGTCACCCCCACTCCAGTTCGTGAACCCAGTTTAGTGGGATGGTCGAAAAATCTCGGTGATGAGCTTGGGATCTTAAAACCCTCAGACAATGAATCGCTATCGATTCTCTCAGGGAATATAGTTTTACCCTCGATGCATCCCTATGCGGCTAGATACGCCGGACACCAATTCGGTCAATGGGCGGGTCAGCTCGGGGATGGCCGCGCCATCACGCTTGGTGAAGTAACAACTCCTGCCGGTCGAATGGAGTTCCAACTGAAAGGTGCGGGCCCTACCCCTTATTCAAGGCGCGCCGATGGTCGCGCTGTTCTTCGCTCATCGGTGCGTGAGTTTCTTTGCAGCGAGGCAATGCACTTTCTGGGAGTTCCTACGACTCGTGCACTGAGTGTCGTTACGACGGGCGATGATGTCATTCGCGACCTATTTTATGATGGAAATCCTGAAGCTGAACCTGGCGCGATTGTTTGTCGGGTGAGCCCTTCATTTCTTCGCTTTGGAAACTTTCAGATCCTGACTGCCTCGGGTGAATACGACCTTTTAAAAAAATTAACTGACTTTTTAATTGAAGATCATTATCCGGAAATTTCGCTCTCACACCCCGATTCTTATGGGCTCTTACTCGATGAGATCGCGCGTAGAACGGCTAGACTCATGACCGAGTGGATGAGAGTGGGTTTCGTTCACGGCGTGATGAACACGGATAACATGTCAGTGCTTGGGCTTACGATTGATTACGGGCCTTATGGGTGGCTTGAACCCTATGACCCGCAGTGGACTCCCAATACGACGGATGAGTCTGGCAGGCGGTATGCGTTTGGAAATCAGCCCGGCATCGGTCAGTGGAATTTTGCGAGATTATG
>JBGSHQ010000179.1:0-1735 GCA_041752095.1 Bdellovibrionia bacterium | reverse complement strand
CGACAGGAATGTGCATTCCTAAAGCAATTTTAAGATTTAAAAAATAAAGCTGACCGACGGCAATTTTTGGGAATTTTTCCTCCGAACGATCAAACCCTTTCACTTCCGGTTCGTTTACATCTCGAGGAAGGACCATGAGATCAAACCGGGCGAGTCCGTTCCACGCGGACTTCGGTGAACTCTCAGCGAAAGCTTTGAAAACTTCATCGACGTTTCCTTGAACTTTAAATTCATCTTCGATCTGGCGAAAATCGACTGGGCACTCCCCGAGCGAATTCACACTGGGCTGATAGCGGTCCTGCTCGAAGTCTTCGCCGTTCTTTTCTAAAAACGAATGGGTCTCCCGGGAGACTAACCACTTCTGGGAGGCTGGAGATCTGAGCGTCTGGGCTTCGTCTGAACGAAAATAGAGGAAGAGAGAAAGACTGAGGAGAGCTGCAGAGAATACGATTTTTTTAAACATCCTCTTAAAGACTAACGGTTTCCGGCCCGCGGGGCAACATGGTGGGGTATTTTCTGGTTATAGGCTCACTTTTGTCGGGTTTAACCCGACATTCGTCACCTAGAATACGAAGGGCCCTAAAATTTTTTCGCGGACCTTCTTCTTCGGGCGGAAGAGTCACATCCATATATAAATTTAGCATTAAAGGTTTTCAGCGTCTAAGAACTTTACACCCGTCAGGGCACAGGTTCGGTTTTATTCGATTTTCTACGAATTTCCGTGTGAGTGCTTCGTTTATTCGTTTTGGTGACTGGCATGATCCCTGCTCTAAGGGTGGAGCCGCGTGGAATGCGTGCTGAAGCTAAGTAATTTGGCTAAAGCCAGGGAATTTAAACTTTAACTAGGAAAGCAAAATATGAAAAAATACATCTTATCGACACTGACCTTATTTTGTTCGTTGAATGCGCTTGCAACGGACATCGATTGTTTTCGATACCAATCCACGACGAAAAGCGATGACTACGTCTGCATTGAAAGTAAAGGGGATCTCCCCCTTCCTTTCAATGTGAGCCGTCTGTTCTTCGCCGACATAAAGGCGGGAGCGGTGGTTCCACATTCAGCCGTAGCAGTTTCCGTCAAAGAGTCCGACATCCGTTACAGATGCCCTGATTGCATGGCTTATGACGTAACGAACGCGGAAAAGGTATTTGAGATTAGCGGAGGTCGTTCAGTAAAACGCATCGATTTGACCTTCTCGGGATCGAAGTATTCCATGGACTCGGCTTTTGCTGACGATTCTGGTTCACAAAATAAAACCTTCTCCTACGAGATGGAACTCATCACGGATTCTGACATCAAGGACCTCGTCATGTCGCAATTCAACCGATAACAAGCGCGCAACGATTGCTCGCTTAAATGAATAACAGCGGAGGAAGCGATGGAATTTAAACTTTACATTTAAAAATTGAACTTTTGCCTAGAAAGAATAAGGAAGAATAAATGAAAAATAGATATGCGTTTTTGTTGGTAGGACTGATGGCGACTCTGAATGCAAATGCGGAAACACCGTCTATTGAATTAGCTACTGTAACTCGGGCTATGCTCAATAGCCCGGAAGCGGTCGAAGCAGTCAGAAAAAATGGGTCGCACCGTCTTATAGATTCCCAAATCACTATAAATAAGACTCCTGGTGTGAATGAAATCGAGCTGACGTTCGTCAGGAGCTGTGAGTGCCAGCCTTCGACCGCGATTATAAAGATTATAGAAGAGGAAAACCCGGATGAACCTGACAGC
>JBGSHQ010000178.1:0-3737 GCA_041752095.1 Bdellovibrionia bacterium | reverse complement strand
TCGAGGAAAAGAGTCCTCCTATAATCACTACTGCGACCGGGTATAGGATTTCTTTACCAGGTTCTCCCCTCGCAAGAAGGAGTGGTACGAGAGCAAGTGATGCGGCAAGTGCCGTCATAAGTACGGGAACAAGTCTCTCCTGGGAGCCGCGGATGACCATCGATTTCGAGAATTTTTCACCCTCATGTTCAATCAGGTGGAGGTAATGGCTAATCATCATAATTCCGTTCCGACTTGCGATCCCACAGAGTGTGATGAATGCAATCAAAGTCGCTACGGAAAGGACACGCTCAGTGATAAAAATGGCAATGATACTACCGATTAATGCGAGCGGAACGTTTAGCATGATTTGGAGAACGAGAGGGAGAGATTGAAAGTGGATATAAAGAACAAAAATAATAGCGATGAGGGAGAGGGATCCAAATATGAGTAATAACCGCGAAGCACGCTGTTGGCTTTCGAATTGTCCCCCTAGGGTAAAGTAATACCCGGGTGGAAATGTTATTTTCTGAGTTACTTTTTTTCGAATTTCTTCAACTATGCTTCCTAAATCTCGACCTTCCGAATTTGCGGAGATGACGATTCTTCGCTGCAGACCTTCTCGGTTCACCATATTGGGGCCAGTTCCACGGTAGGTGCTTGCGATATCTTTAACCTGGATGAGTTTTCCCGTGGGAAGTGTTTTTACGAGTACGGTATCAATCGCTTCAGGTGTGCTTCTGGATTTATTATCGAGTCGCATGAAAACATCATAGATCCGTTGCTTTTCGAGAATACGAGAAACTGCTTCACCGTTTAAAGCCATTTCGAGATCAGCCGCTAGATTTCCTGGGCGAAGGTCGTACTGGCTTGCGCTATCATGGTCGATTGCAATTTTTAGCTGTGGAATAAGAACTATAGGTTCTAGGCTTAAATCAACAATTCCTTGGGTGTCTTTTAGTGCGGATTCGACTTCGAGTCCGAGTCTACGGAGTTCACTTAAGTCAGTTCCAAATATTTTTACAGCGATTTGGGCACGGACCCCAGAGAGGAGGTGGTCGAGTCGATGACTAATGGGCTGACCGATATTCACGTAGACATCTCCTACGGCCTCGACTTTTTCACGAAGTTCCTTCAGCACGACTTCTCTGGGTCTTCCGCCTTCTTTGAAATCGACATCAATTTCACTCCAGTGAACTCCTTCAGCGTGTTCATCCATCTCGGCGCGTCCGGTTCGTCTGACCGTCGATTTTACTTCAGGAACGGTGAGCATTGCTTTTTCAATAAGGGTTCCAAGTTTATCTGAAGCTTCGAGAGAAATGCCCGGTGCCGCAGCCACGCCGATCGTCGCGGTCCCTTCATTAAACGGAGGTAAAAAGTTTCTTCCCATGAAGGGTAGAAGCGATAGGCTTGCGATGAGTAGGAGTGCGCATGCGAGTAGGATGGGTTTAGGTCGGTCTAAGTTTTTTTCAAGAAGTCGAAGTTGAATTTTCTTCAGCCTCTGTACGAGTGGACTTTCCTTTTCGTGTTCGAGGAGGATTTTACCTTTTAAGAGGTAGGAACAAAGAACAGGTGTCAGTGTGAGTGAAACGACAAGCGAAGCTGTTAAGGATATAATGTAGGCAATTCCGAGTGGAGCAAAAAGTTTTCCCTCGATACCACTCAGGAAGAAGAGCGGGATAAATACGAGAATGACAATGATGGTAGAAAAAATGATGGAGTTACGGACTTCAGAGGATGCCTCATAGATTACGCGGAGGTGACCCTTGGGGCTTGGTGAGGTCCTATTCTCTTTTAAACGACGAAAAACGTTTTCGACATCGACGATGGCATCATCAACGAGTTCGCCGATGGCAACCGCAAGTCCACCTAATGTCATCGTATTAATCGTGAGTCCTAAAATTTTAAATACGATTGCGGTTACTAGAAGTGAGATGGGGATGGTGACGAGTGTGATAGCGGTTGTGCGTACGTTTAAGAGAAAGAAGAAGAGTACAATCGCAACCATGATCGCACCGTCTCGGAGTGCATGTTCGACGTTCTTGTTTGCAGCTTCAATAAATCGAGATTGCTTAAAGAGATCTGATTCGAGCTTAACTCCAGCGGGAAGGCTCGGTTCGAGCTCTTTTAGGGTGCGATCGATTTCTCGTGTCAGATCTATCGTGCTAGCAGCGGGTTGTTTTTGGATCGTCATCACAACCGCGTGTTTTCCATTAATACTGGATTCGCCTCTTTTAGTTCGAGCCCCTATTTTTACAGTGGCTACATCCTTTAATAAAACAGGACGCCCGAGATGAAGTCCGATCGATGCATTTTCAAGCTGTTCGATCGATTCGACGCGGCCCAGAGGACGGATTAAATATTCTTTCTCATCGAGATCGATAAATCCGCCAGTTGTGTTTTCGCTCATTTCGGAGAGATTATGTTTCAGCTCTTCTAGGGTGATACCTCGGCGCTGAAGCGCATCGCTTGAGACGAGGATTTGAAATTGTTTTACTTCTCCTCCCATGACGACAACTTGGCTGACTCCGGGCAGAGTCATGAGCCTTGGGCGCAGCTCCCAGTCGGCAAGGGACCGAAGATCCATCTGTGATACGGTGTCGTTCGGAGATAGGACACCGACGAACTGGATTTCTCCCATGATCGAACTGACTGGACCCATGATGGGTGTCATGCCTACGGGGAGTCGTGCGGCTACAAGCTGGAGTCGCTCGGAGATGAGTTGTCGGTTTCTAAAAATTTCTGTGCCCCATTCGAATTCGACAAACACGATCGAAATGCCGATTCCACTCGAAGAGCGGATTCGTGTGACCTGGGGAGTGCCATTTAAGGACGATTCGATGGGGAGAGTGACGAGGGTTTCGACTTCTTCGGGTGCTAGCCCATGGGCTTCAGTTAAAATAGATACGGTCGGCCGGTTAAGATCAGGAAAGACATCGATCGGGAGTGTCGTCGTTACGTAAGTCCCATAGGCCACCATTAGAAATGAGACGGTAAGGACGACGAGTCGATTTTTTAGGGCCGCACGGATAATCGCATTGAGCATGGCTAGCCGTGTATACTTGAGTTTTAAGTGATGATCGAGGGTATAAACTCGAACCCTATATGCGACGCGTTATTAATCAAGATTCTCAAACGCGACCATGAGTTCACGAGCGCCTTCGTTTACGGTGACATCCATATAATAGGGTTTCACCTTAATTTTCGGGAGTATACCTGTATAAGCTCCATCTTTAAGGGCGACCTTAGCCAGTTCAGAGCGCCAACGAGGATTTTTCTTCATCGGACCGATTTTAGCGGACGCTTCTTTTCCAAATTTTTCAGTAGGCAGGGGCTTCATCGCCGCATCATAGAAATAGACGGAAAAAGTTCCATCTTCTTTACGGACGAGTTCGGCTTTATATACGAGAGCCGCAGAAGTTCCCTTATCTGCATCTTTCTTCTCGATCACAGGCATAACCATTCCGCCGTGCTGGGCGGGATCTGAAACTTTCGGTCCGTGTCCACCGTCGTGTGCGAAGGTTGGTGTGACTGAAAAAATGCTAAACACTAAAAAAATGAAATTAAAGCGCTTCATGAGTTATCTCCCTTGAGTCTGATTTTAGAAATAATACCATCGAATGATGGCGAATCACTTTAATTTTTAGATCGCGTGAAGCCGAGAGCTCCAGGCACGGGTCAGTTCACCGCTGTGGAAGTAAGTGGACTGACGTCTAGAGATTTTGGAGTGCCGGAAATTCGTCTCCCGATGTCGTGGC
>JBGSHQ010000177.1:0-6570 GCA_041752095.1 Bdellovibrionia bacterium | reverse complement strand
GCTGATATACGTGTCAGCTGTTTTGGTGGAATCCAACCCATGGGCCAGATTTCTCCACTTTCTCTTCGCGCTGAATACCGTGCACCCGATTTAACGGGGGAGACCCAGGTTACCCAAGTGCTGATCGAGTCCGATACTTTCGGGTCCCACTGTGACTTCGATACGAATCTCATGCGTTCGCTACTCATCGATTTTAAGAACGTGAAAAAAACTCGCGCGTCGTCGTTTTGTAGCTGGCCGAACAGTCCGTACTCGTACGAGTTTCAGGTTACGCTGCCTAAGTAAGAATGGTGGGAGCTGTAACGGTACAAGCGAACCATGCCCGCCGGTTGCGGTTCTCCGCTACGGCGAGCGATGGGTGAAGAAGAAGGTCGATCTCGCGGAGCTGGTTACCCTGCGACGATCGGGGCTAACACATCGGGAGATCGCTGCGCGTTTAAGCATAGGAAAAACGTCCGTCGTTCGGGCGCTGAAAAAATGATGTCGTAAAACTCCGTTTAAGCGGCTAGCTTAAAAGTCACTTCGTCGTATTCGACGTGAGGGCGCTTCACCTTGCGGCCGGAGACCTCCGTCGTTTTGACTTTAATGACGCCCATTTCCTCGAAGAATTGGATTACTTTATTGAGATTTGAGACGTCGGTATTCGTAAGCTTCGCGAGCTCATACACGGATCTGGGTTTGAATATGATGATCGCGGATAGGATTGGGATGTTTCTCACAAACCGATTAAAATCGGATTTGGTGTCGAAACTGACTTCGAAATGAGGCTCCTTGTTCCAGGTTCCCGCGCGGACCTGCTTGGCGGCCTGTTTAAAGCCTTCGAAGACTTGATCTGCAGTTTTGCAGGAAACGATGAGTTTTTTCATATCTGAACTCCTAAATGTTCTGTGATGAGTCGCCTAAAGTCCGTAACAAGCCGGTCTAAATCCGTGAAGTCGTAGGGAAGTTCTATCGCATCGACGTGGATATGCGGCCCCTTCGGGTGGTGATTATCCATGAGAACGCGTCTTTTACTTACGCTATCAACGCAAATCAATCCCCACTTCAGCCCGTCCGGATAACGGTCGGACCGCTCCATTTCATGGACGGTAATTTCGACCACGTATCTCCGGCGTACTATGAATTTCTCGTGTCGGACGAGTGTGGCCTTCATATTGGTTAAACTTACCAATACTGGCTGCGTTCTGTCAAGGAGGTTGGAAAATGACGGCGCGCCAGACTTTCGTCCGGGGCGCCGTCTATCTTTTAGGTCATCGGACCGCGTTTAGCGCGGATGATTAGGGATTAAACCGCGAATCGATCTTCGATCCTTTTAGGTTACAGGAATCTCTAAAAATCAGGGTCGTTTGCTTCGTAGTAATGAATTCCAGTCAGCCAGGCGCAGCCTTCTTGCACTTCGAAAACGGGCGCTAATTTTCGAGTGTTGTTCTGATCGACCAGTTTCATCCACTTCGCCTTTCCGTTGTCGCTGACTCCGATTTTCTCGGCCCGAAGCTGAGTTCCAGGTTGAAGATTTTTGACCTGCATTGACAAAGGTTCGGTGCAGTAAGCATCGCTGTCAACAAGCAACGCGCCAGTGGTCAGTGCCTTATCATTCCTGGCGAGGGATTTCAGGCGGTCTAAAGAGAAATCGAACGGCTGGCCGATCCAGGACTGAAGGTCCTTTTCTTTTAAGCACGTTCCTTCGGGGTAGCTGCGAGCCTCGAGTCGAGCGGCGGCTGCGACGTTCTGAGGGCATGCCGTCGGACCGTTGACCACCCATGAAGGGCCTTCCGCTAAGGTCTTCAGAACTTCGACCACTTTATCTTCCTGCTTGGCCTGCTCAAAACAGCTTTCGATCGTCCAGGCAATCTCGTCATACGTGCAAAACCCTTCAGGCGGCGGACACTCGAACTCCTTATTGTTGCATTCTGGGCGGTACTTTAAAAACCGTACCCACCTCTCGTCGCAACCCGTGGTCTCCATCACTTCAATGTAATGTCTCGCACATCTTTCCTCGGGGGTCAGCCTAGACAACTCGAGGCGTCCAGACCGGCGTGCGTACCACCATACTGCCGCGAGAGAGATCAGAATGAGGCAACCCCACAAAAGTGCTTTTCGCATACTTCAATAATCAAATCATCATCGCCTACAGTAAAGGCCAATCAGGGAAACAAGTCTGAAATAGCTCTCGTGACTAGCCGTCCGGATTACATTCTTCAAGCTCAGGCGCACCTCGGAGAGTAATGTTATCCGCGTCTAGAGCACATCAGAATCCTCCGCTCTAATGAGCGTATGGATTTAGTTCGACCACTGAGAATGGTGGCCCCACCAAGAATCGAACTTGGAATTAACCCTTAGGAAGGGTTCGTTATATCCATTTAACTATAGGGCCATTGGATGTCTGTATCACCGTCACTTTAGCGGCAGCGAGGGCAAGTCGGCAAGCCCGCATCTTGAGTTTTCGCAGTGCGGTCAAGTTCCACCATCGAATCACCGTTAAAGAGAGGTGAGTCAGAATAAATCCATCTACGAATTAGGCGCAATTCGCGCTCGGCCGACGACCGTTCAGGAGATCGTCGACTTCATTATCGTCCAGGCCATTAAGTCGAAGGCGAGTGACCTCCATCTCGGACTCACTTCCGCCACTCCCGGCGGCCCAGTCTCTTACATGCTCAGATTCCGTGTCCATGGAAAACTTCAGATGGTGGGGGCCGAAGTTCTGGGCTCTAGCCAAAAAGAAATTCTTTCACGCCTAAAAGTTCTCGCAAATCTCTCAACGACTGATATCGGAAATCCGCAAGACGGACAGATTAACGTGAGTACGCCTGAAGGTTCACTCGTACTGAGACTCAGTTTCGTTCCGACTCCTGACGGAGAAGAAGTTGTTATCCGTGTACAGCGCGCGCAGAAGATTCCGCCGCTTGAGCAGCTTGGCATGACGAAGGAGATGCAGGCTTCGATCATAAAACTCACGCAGCAAAAATCAGGATTAATCGTGATAAACGGACCTGCCGGGAGCGGTAAAACCACCACTATTTATTCACTTCTTACTTCGCTTGCCTGTGCGGAACGAAAAATTATTACGGCCGAAGATCCGATCGAACTTCGTCTTCCGTTCGTCAGTCATACAGCAGTCGGAAAAAACACAAGCTTCGCGCAGCTCTCGAAAGCCTTCATGCGACAAGACGCCGATGTCATTTTTATCGGAGAAATTCGTGATCCTGATTCTGCAGAAGCAGCCGTCCAGCTCGCCCAGACGGGGCACCTCGTTTTATCGACGATCCACACGCGTGATGCGCTCGGTGTGATCCCGCGTCTCGAGGCCTTCGGCATTCATCCGAATTTTATCGCAAGCACGCTCGTTGGATCGCTTGCGCAGCGACTGATTCCACGTCTCTGTGTGAAATGTCGAGTCGAAGCCACCTATGATAATCCGACCCTATTTTATATGAAGGGGATTCTCCCCATGTTCGAGGGTGCTAAACTCTTTAAGCCCGGACCCGGGTGTGAGCACTGCGCGGCTGGTTTTATGGGGCGAATCCCCATCTACGAACTTCTGACGGTCACTCCGAAGGTGTCCGATCTCATTAACCGAAAAGCGTCCCAGAAAGAGTTACTCGATGTGGCGATCGGTAACGGAATGTTGACGCTTGGGCAGGAGGCGCTTCTGCGCGTTTACTCGGGTCATATCGATTTCGATTCCGTAAAAACTTACCTCATGGGTGGGTGAGCTGTAAAAATTTTGGCGCTCATCGACCCGCATCTCATTTTCCTTAGGAATTCATTAATATTCTCATCTCTGTGCGCCGAAACGAAGTTAACAGCTCTGATTTAATAACAACTTTTGGCGGAATCTAAGATGATGGCAAAACTAAAAACACTCAGTATGACTCTAGCAGTACTGAACTCTTTATCTGCATACGCTTATACAGTAACGGATAAGGCGAACGAGTTTCGTTTCTCATCAGGTTTTGCATTTTCAAGTTTTTCTCTTTCGAGTGATGGATATAACTTATCGCTCCCTCAGACTCTGGGTTTACCTTTGGGTGGTGAACTCATTACTGAAAAATCACGCTTTCGTTTTAGGCAAGTCACTACCGATTTTACCGCACCTACGGGATACACTCCTGCCCAATTAACTTCAGTCGACCGAGATATCCAGTATCTTTATAAGATTACGACGATTGAAAATGGAACGGGGCTCATCGATGGAATGAGTTTTTACGTGGGTTATAATATAAATTTTCGATCGGGAACCAGTTCCACACCTACGAACGCGCTTTCGTCGTATTTCTCCCATGGTTTTGCGTTCGCCGCTTCGAAACGAATCGTGATGAGCGAGGACCTCATTATCGATTCAGTGGCGAACCTCGTTCTTCCCCTTTACTTCGATGAACGATTCGGAAAGACCGGTATTTATAAAACCGCCCAATATTTCGACTGGGTCACAACTGCGATGTATCCCATCTCGAATCGCCTGGCATTAGCAGCGGGTATCGGCATCGATTACAGGCGGATTCTTTTTTCTGGGGTCGGTGAGAATAATGCACGAGCAGCAACAATGAGTCAGTTTGGATTCAGTATTCCATTAGAGATTCGGTACTTTTTTTAAGTGAACGACTGAGGATGAAATTATGAAGAAAAATAATATGAAAAAAATATTTGGAAGTTTAGCGCTACTTGCGCTGGCCTCATGCCAAGCTCCCACCGCGAGTGATCTAACGGCTTCCACGGGTTCATCGACCTCATCAGGCGGAGGCGGATCATCCTCTTCAACCTCGAGCCAAACGTGTTCAAGTCAGGTCATCGATTACGGTGAAAAAGGTACAGTCACGACGACAGGCCGCGGTCTTTTTTCTGACGTAAAAATCATTCCTGGAACGATCTATCCAGCAACCGCATTTTACGATGGAGCAGTAGCCGGTGGAGCTTCAGCTGTGAAATTTTCATACTGGGACGGTGGAAAATTTGTAACCGAAACAGTCGCGGGCGACATGCTTTTCGCTGCCGGTTCCGCTCGGTGGGTGAAGCTTGAATTTTTAACTGATGGCAGGCCTGTCATTGCTTGGGTTACGGGTGGAACTGCTGTGAAAGTGGCAATGCGTTCAGCATCGGTTTCCTCTTCAGGTACATGGACAGCAACAGTCGTCGATAACGTCGCAGTCGCGGGTCGAGCACTCGAAATGTCGGTTAGTCCTTCGGATCAGGTGGGTATTGTTTACCTTACGAATACAGCGGCTACAGGTCGTGCTCGATTTATTTACTGTAATGCAGGATGTACTTCTCCACTGGCTTTCGTCGCTATGACCGCAGCTGCTGACACTGTAGAAGCAACTGCAACAGTCGCTGCACAAATGCAAACGGGTATCGCTTGGTGTAAGACGGCAAGTACTTATACTCCTTCAGTCGTTTACGGTGGAAATACGAACCAAATTCGTTACGCGAATTGCTCAGGATCTCTTTCCAGTTGTGTAACCGCTGCTGGCTGGACATCGGTTAGCGTCGCAGGGTCAGCAAATATCGCAAATAAAGTGGTTATTGATACGGTTGCGACAGGTGCGATACCTCGAATTCTCACTAAAAATGGGGCAACTCTTCAGCTCTACAACTTAAATCAAGCATGTAATGTGACGCCGATCGCAGCGACCGCAAACGCGAATACTTTTGGAGTAGGAGCAAGTACTGGTAATGCATGGATGGAATTAATGCAAGACTCTGGCGGTAAGCTTCACGTCGTTGCAAACGAAGGTACGACGAACGTTCGTTATTATAATAGTGCTACAGCAACGGCTGCGACTACGACTTGGAATCCCTTCACAAATATAGATACCGCGACACTTCCTGCAGCAGGTTCTGGAGTCGGTGGGGCAGAACTTGTCGAAGTGGGTACGACGACTTCGATTTATACGACTTATGGAACTGCGGCCGCTCCGTTTGATCTTTTTCTCGGAGTTATTGGTGACTATTCTGTAGCATCCGGTGGTGCTACTTCTATTGCTTCTCAGTATTTAGTGGATCAGTCGGGAACGATGCAATCGACCGCTTCGAATATTCGTACAACAGCAGTCGCAGCGACTTCTACGGGTCGAGTCGCGGCTGCCTATATCGATTTATCTGTGGGAGCGAATGCGGGAGCAAAGTTAAAATATTCCTACCGCGATTCGAACTCAGCGACGAGTGCGTGGAGTTACGTCATTGTTCCAGGCACGGGATCACCCGGATATCCATCGCTTGCATTTGATGAAAACGATAAGCCATGGATTTCCTACTGGGATGCTGGAACAAACCGTTTCTATGCAATCACAAATTCACGCACGGATGGAACAGGGGTATGGAACCGTTACCAATTCCCACTCCTTACAATGACCGCTTCTCCCGCGCTGCCGGCAACGAATGATACGGCGATTGCTATGCAAACGATTTCAGGAGTCAAGTATCCTGTGATGATTGTGTTAAACGGTTCTGCCGGAGGCACTAACGGAGTGAAAATGGCTCGTCTCACTAAATCGACTGGTCTTTGGAGCGCAATCCAAACCATCGATGCTTTAGCTGGCTCATTTGCATCTAATCTATCGGTAGATTTTAATA
>JBGSHQ010000176.1:0-9061 GCA_041752095.1 Bdellovibrionia bacterium | reverse complement strand
ATCACAAACCGGTATTTCACCTGGCCCTTAATCGTGCGCTCATAGGCGTCGTTAATCTGTGGGGCTGAGATCAGCTCGATATCCGAGAAGACTTTTTTAGCCGCACAAAAATCGAGCATCTCCTGAGTTTCCTTAATTCCGCCGATCAGTGATCCCGCGAGTTTCTTGCGCCCGAAGATGAGTGCAAACGCAGCGACTTGGTTCGGTTCTGGAGCTGCACCGACGAGAACGTGTGTCCCATCGATTTTTAAAGTACCGAGATACGGAGTGAAATCATGAACAGCAGAAACCGTGTCGATGATGAGGTCGAGTTTTCCAGCCCACGCCTCGAAATTTTTAGGATCTTTCGTAACAACGAAATTTTTAGCGCCCAGGCGTTTTGCATCGGCTTCCTTATTCGGTGAAGTCGAGAAGACGAGGACTTCAGCACCCATGGCTTTAGCGATTTTAACAGCCATGTGGCCTAAGCCTCCGAGTCCTACGACCCCGACCTTCATTCCCTTTTTTGTTTTATAGCGTTTAAGCGGGGAGTAGGTCGTGATGCCGGCGCAGAGGAGTGGAGCGATCCGTTCTAGGGGAAGACCTTTTTTAATTTTTAAGACGTAATCCTGTTTCACGGTGATGTGGGAAGAGTAGCCGCCTTGGGTAGGGGTCTTTCCGTCTTGCTCGGTTGAGTTATAGGTAAAGCTCGTCAGCTTCGAGCAGAATTGCTGTTCGTTTGCTTTGCAGCTCGCGCATTTTCCGCAAGAATCAACGAAGCAACCCACTCCAGCGTTATCGCCCACCTTAAATTTTTTAACTTTTTTTCCAACCTTAATTACTTTACCGACGATCTCGTGGCCGGGTACGCAGGGATAAAAGGCCGGACCCCATTCGCTTCGCGCAGTATGGATGTCCGAATGGCAAATCCCACAGTAAGCGATTTCGATGACGACATCGTCGGCCTTCGGCACTCTTCGTTCGAAGGTGTAAGGGGCGAGTGGAGAGGTAGCGGACTGGGCGGCGTAGGCTTTGGTTTTGATCATGATTAGAAGGGTAGCTTAGGAAATTGTTTGGGCCAAGTTACTAATAAGTCATCGTCCATTTCGACCAAAGTTCGGCAGCGATAGTATTTGTTACGAAGTGACCGCCGGTTCTCTCTCCTTCAAGCGACCGATCTGAGAATAGAGAGGATCCGAGAGTAAAATAGGAGCTCGAGCCTGCGAGAAAATCCTTAGACCACCGAATTCCCGCGCCACCCGCGCTACTTAAGAAGGCTTGCCAGAGTGTTCCAGTTTTTAAAACTCCGGCCATAGGAATTAAGTCCCGCATTCCTAAAGAAAATTCGACGGCAGGACTCCCTTTATAAACGTACTCGACACTCATCGGGTAATAACGATTACCTGAGCTCTCGAATCCGAATCGAGACCTCATCGAAATACCTCGGCGGTACTGATAAAATGAAAGGTCGGGTAATTTTACGCTTCCGATCGTGGGTGAATAGACGGTCGGATCTCCAGTCCCAATATATCTAAGAAAAGACCAGAGCATTGAAGCGTTTGTAAAGCTTCCAAGCGCGGCTATTAGGCTACCCGATTCTAAATCGGAATACCCAATTCCATATCCCTTAGACGCCCAGTAAGAAATGAGGCGGTCGACGTCACCGCCGTTTGAGTCACCGGTCCGTGTGTTATATGCGTAACTATAAGTATCTAATTTTCCTAAAAGGTAACTCGGGTAATAAAGAATGTGACCACTATTAAACTGGACTTCGTCTTCGACGAACTCGGCATACATCATGGAGTTATTCATGCCCCCAGCGGTCATCGTAATATCGTAATCTGAGGGCTGTGTGCTGCTCGATGAGCTGTAGGTGGTATAAGCGAGACCAGACTTAAGTCCGAGTACACCCTGGAACATAAATGGGAGGATCGACGGGTAAGAATTGCTACCCGCCCAGTAATAGTAGGGTGTTCCACCGATAGCCGCAGCTCTTGCTCCATGCCCGAGCTCGTGCTGGGCAATGTTTACGGGATTACTCACGAGGAACCAGATAATTTCTCCTCCTAAAAGCCATAATGTCCGAGTAAAAAAATTAGAGCCGATAAAGGTATTTGTTCCTACAGAATTAAAAATCCCGGTTCCCAGATAATCAAACTCCATCTGTAAGTTCCACATGGAGTTGTTCGATGTGAGGGGCGGAATGAAGCCCGAGTGAATAGAAAGTGTTCGTGCTGGATTTTGCTTTTTAACGATGGCGTAAGCGGGATGGGAGAGAGCAACGAAACAAATGAAAAATAGAAAGAGAGCCATGAATAACCGATTTAGTATTTTCATAGTTTCGAATGCTTAAATGGTTGGAACGACTGGGGTTGAACCAGCGACCCTCGCCGTGTGAAGGCGATGCTCTGCCACTGAGCTACGTTCCAACAGTGATGGATGTTAAGAATCATTATTCACCCAATTTGATTTTTTTGAAATCCGCCAAAATTTTGTCTGCATTTTCTGTGGCCGTAGGAAGTATTCGCACTTTACTCCTGCACCCTGGTTTTTAATAATGTGTTCTCCCACATAAAATAAACACCAAGGATCAGCTATGTTGCAAGCAGAGCACTCTAAAACCTATCACATCGAATCCGAAAAAGAGTCGAGTCGACTCGAACGTCAGGCGAGCCACCCGAATTACTCTCTTGCTCGTGAGATTCCAAACCCAGAGCTTCCTGATGGAGCTAAAGTTCTAGACGCTGGCTGTGGAAGTGGTTTGCTCCTGCGGTTTTTAGCTGAGAAAAATTCATCGCGCAAAATTAGCTTACACGGTGTGGATGGATCACCCGTTCGTATCGAACAGGCAAAAGAACTTTCAAGATCGCTCTCCAGTGTTTCCCTGCCTACTCTAAGTTTTGAATGTGCACAGCTTCACAAGCTCCCATATCCCGACTCTTCTTTCGATCGTATTTATCTTCGTTTTGTTCTCCAGCATATTGCTGACCCAGTTCCGATTTTGCGCGAGATGAGGCGCATTCTAAAACCCAAAGGTGCAATCTATGTGATCGACGCTGATGGTGTGTTTTTTAATCTTGAGACCCAAAATGTAGAGCTCGCAACTTCGCTACGGAAGCTCGAAGAAGTAAATCGAAAGAATCGTCTTTTTTCTTCTCACGTTTGTAGGGAAATGCCGCGATTTATCCGCGAAGCAGGCCTATCCACTTCCGACTTACGCTCTGAAGTCATGTGTTTTATCACCCCCGAAGACCGAGCATTCGAAGCAGCCCAGTGGCAGGATCGCCTAACCCAAGCAATGCCACTGTTTAAGCAGCTGATGGGGGAGGAGCAGGCATTTCGCTTTAAGAACCAATACGTCAGAGAAATAGAAAACCCTGACTTTCTTTTCTATTATACGAAATTTATTTTTAAGCTCTTAAAAGCTTAACATCTGGAGATACCGTTTCATGGAATCGAATCAATTCTCTATTCGTAAGGCTCACTTACCCGAGGACCTTAATCTCATCGAAAGCTTTCGCTATAAAGTCTATGTCGAAGAACTTGGAATTCGTCAGCGAAATGCTTGTCATAAAAATAAAACCGTTCCCGACTCTTTAGACGAGACTGGGCATCATTTTATCGCATTCGAGGGTGGAAAAATGCGGGGTCTACTCCGACTGAATTTCGCTCGCGAGTCGAACATCGGAGAGTTCGAGACGCTTTTTAATATGAAGCGTGTAGGTGATGCTCATCCCCAGAAGACGAGCATTATGAGCAGTTTTCTTATCGAAAAAGAATACCGCTCGACCAATCTCTCTCTCCAGCTTATCGAAGAAGGTCTTCGCCTGATGTACCGATCGGGCGTTGATCATTTGTTTTTCTGTGGCAGCGAACTCTATGTCGATTATTATCACCGATTAGGCGCTTACCGTAGCGAAGAGAAAATCCAGCACCCCGATCAAGGCCCTGCGATCGTTTTCTATTGTCCCGTTACTAGCATCGAGAGATTTCGAGAGGTGGGTTCACCCCTAGTGCGAGTCGCGACCGAGTATTGGGAGGGGAAATATACGGGGTTGCCGCAGGCCCCTTCTCGCTCTTCAAGCATGCTGGAGTTAGATTCCTAACCGACGAGTAACGGCCGCTATTCCGAAAGCCTGAATCGCTGCGAACTGGTTACAGGACCTACAGAGGAGTCGTAGATTCTCGGGTGTATTATTTCCACCTCTAGCAACCGGAATCACATGATCAATCTCAAGTGTATGGCGAGATTTACAGTTCACGCACCGACTCTGATCGCGCTGCCATACTTCACGCCGAAGGGGTGCTGGGATAGGTACGCGAGTAGCGCGTGATACTCGCTGAGCTCGCGGTTCTGAGGGTTCAAATAGTTTGGACTGATCACAAAATCGACTCGGTTCGTGACGCTTCCGACCGATGTCAACCCCGGCCTCTTGCGGCATTTCGCCTCTGCCGATGTCTTTAGTTTTTGCGCGCGGCTTAACTTCTCGAGCCGGGTGATTTCTCTTTAGCCATTCTTTCATGAGGAGTTTAAATACGACCTCACTCTCGCCCGCCGAATGATGTGCCGCGAGTCCTTTTACATCATTCCAGAGCTTCTCGGTTTCTTCATCCAGTTCAAACACGAGTTTTAATTTTGGCTTCTCGCCCTTCGCTTCCGCAAGTAACCCATCGACTTCGCGCGAAGTGCGGTTTTTCATAGAACGAAAGAGTTCGATTTTTTTCTCTCGAGTTTTTAAAGTCCCAGACTTTTTTTCCTGGCGAAGGTGAGTTTGAACTTTCGAGACTGAAGAAACAGAAAGCGCTCCCGATTCAATCATCGGTTTTAATTCTGGAATATCCTTCAGTGCTCGCATGGCCTGAATGCGCTGATAGGCCTGCGAGTCACTAAATCCCAGTTCGCGCACGCAGTAAGTAAATAATCCATCGTACTTTAAGATCGCATACGCGCGTCTTACTTCGATTTCGTAAAGGCATTCTAATATTTCAACGCCGATTCGGCGTTCTTCTGTAACGAGTTTTTTAATCCGGGAAAATAATGCTTCGTGATTCATTTTTACAGCATAACACGCGTTTTTTAAGGCATCTCTGCGGGCTAAGGTTATGCGATCACGAATGCGGAAAAGAAAAATCACTCCCATAGAAAAATCGCGCACGAACTCCGATGTGCGCTCGTGTGAAGGGCGATTTGATTTGCGTTATCCAGCTCCCGTGAATTTACGCACGAAAAGGCGTCAATAAAAAAATTAGTATCTAATAAAATCGAGTTAAATTTCTGCAGATAAACTTTCAAAAACCGTAGACTTCCTGTACGGAAAATTTCGCTCGACCGAGTTCTCAAGCGTTAGATGATCCCGATATTACCCGATTTATTTAGAGTAGTCTTACTGTTATCTATTTTTTAGATAACGAGTCTACTTATAATGCATTTCCAATCTAAAGCACCTGCCCATATACCTCATCTCGTTCTTAAGAAGAACCGAAGGCAGAGGCGGACCAGCGACGAACAACCGGCGCTGAAACGATGCCCTCGAAAAATAGAGAGGCTGCGAAAGTGGCCATGGACGCTAAAAACTTAAAATAAAAAGAGAGAGATACTAAAATGAAAACAGCACTTATCGCACTTATGGCAATGGGATTCTCAGGCGCAGCATTAGCAGACGGATTCGTCTGTGACACCCTCGACGGCGTTTACACCGTTAAAGTCTATAACCACACCCAGCCAACTGCCGGCACTCGTAACGCTGCAATCATGATCGTTTCTGATAACACGATCCAGTCTGGACGTAAGACGATCGCTACTTTCGAATCCGAAAATGGACTTCTTTCAAGCCAAAGCCTTCGCTATGTTGCTGACGTCGATCTCCGTTTCTCGAACAGCAATCGTTCGGGTGAAAACATCCTCGGAACGAAGCTTGGAATGGTTGATACCCTTACTCTTGATGTGAACTTCTCCTACGATGAGCCAGTTTCTGCTGGCGAAGAAATCGCTGGAAAAGTGATCGTTGCTAAGCGCAACGGACAGAAAATCAAGTCTGCATTATCTTGCGTTCGTTACTTAAAGAACTAGTTCTATAAGTCGAATCATCGATAACTTGAAAGCCCCTGAGCGAAAGCTTGGGGGCTTTATATTTTTTTAAGGAGCTTAAAGCAGCGGCGGCGAAGTATAATGGACAGCGGGGTTTCAGGGTTTTCTAAAGTACCTTTTCCGGTGTAACGTATTTTTTTTCCGTAATTGTTAGGAGTTTTCTTCGATATTTCAGAAATGAGCTTCCATTCATTTTCGCCTAGAGTGATACCGCTATCGCTGATGAAGAGGTGACGAAGAGCTATTGCGAGTTTTCCTACGCTACTTACATCCCATGTATTTTTCTCTTTAAGGCGTTTATGAAAAGCAGCTTCAATAAAATCTCCCCAAAAAGTTTCATATTTTTCTCCAGTTATTCCGTAAGTTACCTTACGGAATAGATATGATTCAGTGAGAAAGAGGGTGAGATCAGGATTTTCAATAATTTTATTAATAACGAGTCTGCCTGTTTTCGGATCATTCTTGTTGAATATTTTTCCAATAATTTTTGCAAGGAGTTCTTCGTTAATTTCTTCCAGTCTGAAATCTGAAGTTTTTAATTCAATTAATAAAAGGTAAAACAAACCTATTAGGGGTTGTTTCGGCGATAATTTTCCACTATTCATGCTCTCAATTATTTTACTGATTCGATTATTTATCCCATTTGGATTTATAATCATTTCTTCTATCCCGAGAGGTTGTTTTTGGACGAGATAAGAAGGGTACAGCTTTTTCAGTTCCTCAGCCTTTTTAAGCGCAGTATCCCAGTCCCCATTCGCTACATATTTTTCATATAGGTACTCAAGCGCTACCTCCGGATGTTCGCGAAGCTTCGACCACGGTAATGTTTTTAGTTTCGTTACTGTTTCAGCGTCATATTCGCGCCAAGATTGGGGGAGGGTTTTTTTTCCGTCGACGACTTCGATTGCGCCTTCTAATTTTCGGGTTCGGTCGACTTCGCGTTTAACGGCATCTTTTGATTTTTTTAACTGAACGGCTGCTTCATCATACGCCGCTCCACCGTAGATTCGGTCCTTCGAATTTAGACCTAGTTCGGCTGGACGAGCTTTAACCGCAGACTTCCACCCATCGACTTTAGGGAAGGTCTTCATTTTCTCTTCGTAGGGCTTATAAAATGCAGAGTCGACGTAGTAACGAGCGTTTTGGAGTCCTTCGCTATAGTAGTAGGCGTATTCTTTTTCATTTAATCCGAGGGTCATCATCGTCGATGAAAAGCGGTCGAAAGATTTTAATGGATCTTTAACGATCTCGCCCATGTCTACTTCGCGGAGAACGCCGCTCAGAGGTTCATCATTGTTTAAGGCTTTATCCATCATCGCGCGAACGAGTTTAATCTGAAGGTGAGCTTCCTCATAAGAGCGTGGAGCGCCAAAGAATCTAAACTCACCTTTACGAATATTTGGATTCACTCTGAACTGACGTCTCCATAAATCGTTTTTAATGTCGAAATCCTTAGAGATGAACTCTTCTGGGATTACATCTTGGAAGTAGGACGAAAGCTCCATCTGCACGTATTTCGATTTCCGACCGAGGCGCGTGTTAAAGAATTTTTCATTATAGAGTAGCTTCTTCAGATCTTCTTCAGATCCGTCAAATTCTTTAAGATTATCGAGAAATTTTTGATTAACGCTGTGAGGTTCAGCAGTGGAAAATCGTCCCGGATGTTGGAATAGCGTCGTAAGTACATCCCGATTTTCTAGAAACACAGCGATCAGTCGTGCAAACTCTTTTGGTTTTCCTTCGAAGGCTCCGAGGTCGAAGTTAATATGACCTCCTCCTGCTTGGAAAGAGGGGTGAATGCCCAGTTCCGTGAAAACATCGTAAAGCGCTCCGACATCCTGACCTTTTGGATTATATTTAGGAGTAACGATTTCGACGACACCCCCGCGTTCGGAGCCCGTGAGAACATTTCCTTCGAGGTCGTAATCTCTCCCGATGCCATCCCACTCCACGCGCCAGGTTTGTCCTTCAGGAGTTGGAATTTCATAGGTGATAGCGATTTTATGCCCGTGACCTGCACTATCGACCCGTTTCGGTTCGATCGGTTTTCCATTTATTTTCGCACCCAGTTTTTTGGCAATTTCGTAAATGATCGAGCGTTTTTCATCCGGTGTGAGATCATATTCGAGCTTTAAGAATCCGTGATTTCCCATGGAAAGCGCTTCTTCAGTAAATGTACTACTCGACCTGAGTGGAAAGCGTGTCGTGTACTCGATTCCGAATTCCATTTTATTTACGTCGATTCGAGGTGTTCGAGACGGAGTAGTAAATGATCCGAAGGTAGCCTTATCACTCAGTTTCGGTTTAGGTTTTAAATAGATTTCAATGTCATTATCAAGGTCCGTAATCGCAGACCATCTTGCAAACTCATTCATAAGCTTTTCATGAGTTATTGAGTTGTTTGAAGAGGGAAGAGCAGCGACTTGCTGGATAAAGTTACGGGTTACTTTTTTTAAGAGGGATTTTTTTGTTTTAGATACGAAAGGTGCCTGATCCCAGTTCCAAAACGGAGCCAGGCTTGACTTTCGAAGACCCTGGACAATTTCTTCATCTCCGTCGAAGGTGACAGAGTTAATTCTCTCGAGACATCGTTTCGCCTCGAATTCAGTTACGCCAAATCGCTTTGCGAGCTGGCTTGTGATGTCTTCAGCGTTTTCTGGAATTAAAGTGTAACTCGTACCATCGGCGAGTCCGCTCCAGTCATCCGTTACGTAGCGTGAAATGATCGATTGTTGGACCGTCCTTCGGGTTGGGTTATAGGCCGTACCCGATCGTTGTTCGATGTTGAGAGCAGCGGCGCCTGTGTTTGTTGGGAATAGGTTATTTTTTAAACGAATGACCGAGCGATCCATTTCGTGTTTTCTGAGAAGCTCGTCCGAGCGGACCTCGTTATACATCGAAGTTAAAATCCCTGAATTCATCTCGATACCCCGGAGTACGATCAGGGCTTGAGATGCCTTATAGACCTCACCTAAATTTCGGCGGATGATCTTT
>JBGSHQ010000175.1:0-11303 GCA_041752095.1 Bdellovibrionia bacterium | reverse complement strand
ATCTCCCTGAAGCCCCTCGCTCTTACACTTCTAAAGATAAAGCGGCCCAACAAGCCCACGAAGCTATTCGACCCGCAGGCGCTGAATTTACTCATCCCGATAAAACGGGTCTTTCGGGTAAAGCACGCGACCTCTACGAGCTGATTTGGATGAGAACGGTCGCTTGCCAAATGGTCGATGCGCAAAAAAAATCTGTCACTGCGAAAATTGAATCGGGCGAAGCGCTCTTTCATGCAAGTGGCTCGACTATTATTTTTCCAGGCTTTCTTCGTGCTTATGTCGAAGGTTCCGATGATCCATCGGCTGCACTCGCCGATAAGGAAACTCTTCTTCCTGCGATGAAAGAAGGGGACATTTTAAAACTCGTTAACGTGGAAAGCCTAGAACACGAAACCCAACCGCCCGCGAGATTCAACGAAGCCTCGATCGTTCGCGAGTTAGAACGCGCTGGCATCGGTCGACCTTCGACTTACGCCTCTATTATTAGTACGCTTATTGACCGGGATTATGTTCGGAAGAATGGAAATGCGCTCACGCCGACCTTTACCGGAATCGCGGTGACCCAGCTCCTCGTAAAGCACTTTAATCAGCTCGTCGATGCGAACTTTACTTCGCAAATGGAAAACTCACTCGATGAAATCGCTGAAGGAAAGATTGAATCCATCCCTTATCTTCGTGAATTTTTTCTAGGTAAAGACGGACTTCGTGCACAGATCGCTGCTAAGGAAAAGAAAATCGATCCAGGTGAATCCAGGACACTCGATCTTCCTCACCTCAGAGGCGTGGATGTTAAAATCGGTCGTTACGGTGCTTACGTCATTCAACCCGGAAAACCAGGCGAAGAAGAAATTCACGCTTCCATTCCAGAAGACATTGCCCCTGCGGATCTCACAGCGGGAAAAATTGAAGAAATCATCGAGATTTCCGCACAAGGACCACAGCCGATCGGATCGGACCCAAAAACTGGGATGAAAATCTACTGCCTTACCGGACGTTTCGGCCCTTACGTCCAACTCGGTGAAGCTGCGGCACTCCCTCCTGAACAGGCGGCAGTAACCGACCGAAAAAAATTAAAAGAATTCATGAAAGCGCTACCGAAACCGAGACGCGCTTCCGTTCCGAAAGGCGTGGACCCACGCGAAGTGACCATCGAACAAGCACTCACCTGGCTCTCACTCCCACGCGAGCTCGGAACTCATCCTGAGACTAAGCTTCCTGTTCTCGCAAATATGGGGAGATTTGGTCCTTACGTACAGATGGGCACCGACTATCGTTCGATCAAAAAAGAAGAAAACGTTTACACGATTAGTTTCGAACGGGCGCTTGAGATGCTTGCGACTCCGAAGCAAGGTCGCGGAGGCTCAAAAATCCTAAGAGAACTTGGGCTTCATCCGGAAGACCAAAAACCCATCCAGGTCCTCGAAGGAAAATTCGGTCCTTACGTAAAACATAAATCGACCAGTGCTTCGATTCCGAAAGAACAGTCTCCAGAATCGATTTCTCTCGAGCAGGCTCTCGAATTACTAAAAGCGCGCAAAGCTCAGAAAAAAACTCGTCGATAAAACACGAAAGATCGTCAACTCCATGGCGCCGAAGTATGGGGTTAGAAAACCCTTTGCACTTCAGTCATTGAAAAAGCTGAAGACCCCTTTATCCTTATAGGTATGCAAAGAAGACCCTGGCCCCTTGTATTCCTAGCACTCCTTCAAATTTTCGGTCCCGTCGGTAGTATCGCTATCTCCGCCTATGTGAATAAAGTCGGGTTCGTCGAAATGGCGGCTGCGATTTGGAAGTATTCGCGGCCCTTTGATCTCATGGAATTTTATGCGCTTCCTGTTCTTCAAGGAACGTTTATTTTTCTCGCAAAACGTTTTGGCTATTACATCGTGATCGCGCTTGCAGCTTTTTCAACTTACTTGAACTTCATGGAATGGAAAATTGCGAGTGATGTGATTTCGATTCCAATTCTGCTGGGAGTGACTGGAACGAACCTCGCACTGATCGGGTATCTGCTTTTACCAAACGTCCGTGCGGTTTTCATGAATCCCCGGCTTCGGTGGTGGGAAACTCCACCCCGTTACACAGTCGACATGAAGTCACAAGTTTCCAAAGCCGACGGACATGCTCATCCGTGTAAACTGATCGATGTTTCAACCGGTGGTGCCGGAATCCAAGCAGAATCGGCAATATTTGAAAATCACGAATCGATCCTTGTGACGTTTGAGTATGATTCGCGAACGATCTTAATGCGTGCCTTCGTCGTCTATGGACGACCCGATGGTACTGGACACCGCTACGGTCTTGAATGGCAGCGCGGCTCTGCTGAGGACGAAGATCGATTAATGAATATGCTGAATGATCTCGAGAAAAAAAGGGCACCCATTGTTCGCCCTCCTCCGAAGTGGAAGGAAGATCTTCACTCCTGGTGGAGTCGGGCACGAAAATCACCGAGTGCCTGGGTTCCAGAAGTTCCAAAGAAAAAATAAAAAAGGCCGGGTCGAATCGACCCGGCCTTTTTTATTTTCAATTGAAGAAGAATTAATCGAGTTGGGTATCACGCACTTCGCGAAGAGCGCGCCCAAGCTTGTACATTTTATTTCCTGTTGGGTACTGAGTCTTAATTCCGAAGACTTCGGTAGAAACGGTCTGCGGAGTTCCCTGAATTCGTGCTGCAGTGAGAGTTGTGTTTGAAAACTCTCCGCCTTGGAAGCTGATCGGCTTAGGAGCCCCTGCTCCCAGTGTCTTCACCGCAAATAATCCAACTCCGACTTTCTCTCCCGTAAACACTCCTCCAGTACCCTTTAGGTCGGGTGCGATCTGGAATGGGAAGAAGATATTCGATGGAAGTTGCTGAAGGAATTTTAGCCAATCTGAATTCGAACTCGGTTTACCTGTATCGGTAAGAAGCGTGACTGCCACTCCTGCCATAATGTTCTGGCTTCCTACTGCGAGATAAACTTTCGAATTCGAGTTGATCACTGGGATTGCGACTGGAATGACGCCTGCAGGAAGAAGGACAGGAATCTCGCGACCATTCGGTAGAAGTGTTCCGTCAGTGACTTTAATCTTTGCTGCAGTGGTCACATCGATCCGAACTGAAATTCCACCATCGTAATGGGTTTCAATATAACCAAGGAATCGACTCGGAGACTTCGGATCATAAATCGGCAGTTTTATATCAGGAAGAGTACCCATTCCCATTTCGACCTTTGCGTCGAATCCAGCGACTAGGTGCCCGCCTTCATCACCGGCTACAAAATCCAAACTCTTCACCAACTTTTTTCCCATACCGCAACCGCTCATCGAGATTGCTGAAACGGCTAAAGCCGTCATTAAAATTCCGTGTTTCATGTTTTTCATAAGCTCACCTTTTCTGACTGTTTTATTCTGAAACTTTTTAGTCAGGCATTGCCTGCTGTAATACCTGTCGGAATCAGTCGGGCGAACTTAATAGATATTTGATCAAATCAATCGGAAAATGAATGATGCGGTGCAAATATTTAGATGCACTCAGTCTAAAACTTGTTCCCGTTTTTCACCCACAGTTGAGGAGTTCTAAGCTAAAATTTGAGTGGAATCCCTACTTTACCGAATATTTGCCGCTCGCGCGGGAGCTTAAAATTAACGTGGAAAAATCTGACAAACCGTCTGCATCGTCCCTCACTCGCTACAGTTATCTTAAAAGCGTAAACGCTGAATACATCGACGAGATGTACTCTCGCTACTTAGAGAACGCCGACTCGGTCGAAGACTCTTGGAAATTTTTCTTTGAAGGCATTGAGTTTGGAGCTGAAAACTTTAGTGGTGCAACTGCTGGAGCCGGTGATCTCGCCATTCTTTCAGTCGAGCAACTCGAGGGCGAAGGTAAGGTTGCCAAACTGATTCAGGCCTACCGTGAGAGTGGGATTAATATCGCGGATATTAATCCACTCGAAGCTCCAGCAAGTTCTCACGCATTTTTAGATCTCTCGCGCTTTGGACTGACTCCGAACGATCTCGATAAAAGTTTTAATTCGGGAAAATTACTCGGACTCGGAACCGCAAAATTACGCGATATCATTACGGTCTTAAAGGAAACTTACTGCTCTACCATTGGCGTCGAGTTTATCCATATCCATAACCCAGAAGAACGGGACTGGATTCAATCGAAAATGGAAACTTCTCGCAATCGATCAGCCCTCGATGCTGAGACGAAAAAACTCATTTATAAACGGCTCTCCGAAGCTGAAACGTTCGAAAGATTTCTCCACACTCGTTATGTCGCCCAAAAGCGATTCTCGGTAGAGGGGGGAGAAAGTATTATTCCAATGATCGACTGCATGATCGAAACCGCCGCAGAATCCGGCGGAAAAGAAGTCGTCATGGGTATGGCCCATCGTGGGCGACTGAACGTGCTCACCAATATTTTTGGAAAAAAACCGGAATACATTTTTACAGAATTCGAAGGAAATTATCCTTCTGATTATTCGCACGGTGAAGGCGATGTTAAATACCACAAGGGTTATTCCTCCGATCTATTAACCCGCAAGGGAAAAACCATTCACCTCTCTCTCGCCAACAACCCCTCACATCTTGAGTTCGTCGGCGCTATCGTCGAAGGAGTCGCTCGCGCAAAACAACAATCGCGTGGCGACAGCACTCGAACTGAAGTGATGCCGATCGTGATTCACGGAGACGCCGCTTTAGCCGGTCAAGGTGTTTGCTATGAAATTCTAAACCTTTCCCAACTCGAAGGTTATGCGACAGGCGGGACCCTTCACATCGTCATCAATAACCAAGTCGGTTTCACGACGGGCGTAAAAGATGCGCGCTCGACTCGGTTTTCGACCGATCTTGCGATGATGCTTGAAACTCCAATTTTTCACGTAAATGGAGATGATCCAGAAGCAGTCTGGCATGTAGCAAAGCTAGCGACTGAGTATCGCCAAAAATTTAAGAAAGATGTTTTCATCGATCTCATCTGTTACCGAAAGCACGGGCACAACGAAGGGGATGAACCGACCTTCACTCAGCCTGTGATGTACGGAAAAATTAAAACTCACCCTTCGACCCGAGAAATTTACGGGAAAAAACTCGCAGGGAACGGAACTCAGTCTGAGGCCGATGCACAGGCTGTGATCGACCAGATCATGGCAAAACTCACCGATGCCCAGACGAAAACGCGAGCCGAAAAACCGATGCCGTACGTTTCGGTTTTCGGTGGAGAATGGAAAGGTTTTAAAACTCCAACCGAAGAAGATCTTTTTCGACCAGTAAACACTTCAGTCGATGCCCAGACGCTTCGAGATATCTCGAATAAACTGAATACGGCTCCTGAAAATTTTCACGTTCACCCAAAACTTGGACGTTTCCATGAAGCGCGATTAAAAGCGATCACCGACGGTAAGGGAATCGACTGGGGTAATGCCGAATCCCTCGCCTATGGATCTCTCGTGATCGAAGGCCATCCTGTTCGACTCTCCGGCCAGGATGCTGAACGAGGAACTTTCACTCACCGCCACGCAGTCTTAAGCGACGCTGAGAATGGCAAAAAGATTTGCCTCTTAAACCAGCTGAAGTCTGCCCAAGCTCCATTCATGGTCCACAACTCCCACCTTTCAGAGACAGGAGTTCTCGGATTCGAACATGGTTACTCACTCGCCTCTCCAAATACTCTCGTCATCTGGGAGGCCCAGTTCGGAGATTTCGGTAACGGTGCTCAGGTCATCATCGATCAGTTTATCGCGAGTTCAGAATCAAAATGGCAACGCATGAGCGGGCTCGTTCTCCTTCTTCCACATGGATATGAAGGTCAGGGACCGGAACATTCAAGCGCAAGACTCGAAAGATTTCTCCAGCTTTCAGGTCGCAATAATATGATCGTCGCAAACCTGACAACTCCCGCGCAAATTTTTCATGCCCTTCGCAGGCAAGTGAAGTGGGATTTCCGTAAACCCATGATCGTTATGTCACCGAAATCTCTTCTTCGTCATCCGCAGGCAACTTCTACACTCGATGATTTAACAAATGGATCTTTCCAAGAAGTGATCGATGATACCGCGACATTTGCGGGAACTGCACCGGTCGATACAGTTAAACGTGTGATCATCTCCACAGGAAAAGTTCATTACGATCTCCTCGCAAAGCGTACTGAGCTCGCTCGACAGGATGTGGTGCTTGTCAGACTTGAACAGGTCCACCCTTTCCCCGCCGCTAAAATGACCCAAATTCTTACGCGTTATCCGAAAGCAGAAATCATCTGGGCACAGGAAGAACCCCGAAACATGGGGGCATGGCCTTTCATCCACGGAATGTGGAGTGGCGGGCTCAGCGATTTCGCCGCCCAGGTCGGAAATCGAATGATTCGTTATGTTGGCCGCGACATCGGGGCATCGCCCGCTGTCGGATCGATGAAGCTCCACGAAATTGAATTGAAAGCGTTTTTAGAAAAAGCTTTTGCTTAGAAAGACTGAGGAATTTTAAATGAAAAAAAATGTCGTTGCTCCGAGTGTTGGTGAGTCCATTACAGAAGTCAGCATTTTAAAGTGGGCTAAACAAAATGGGCAGGCTATTAAAGTCGGTGACCTGTTACTGGAAATTGAATCCGACAAGGCAACCGTTGAGATCGTTGCGGAGTCTGCAGGGACACTTCAGATCTTAAAACAAGCCGGAGATCGAATTCCGATTGGTGAAGTCGTTGCGATCATTGATGACTCCATCGCTTCATCTGCAGGTCCATCGATGCCACCCCCGCCACTTGCTCCACCTGCTTTTCCACCTCTTCCTGGCGCGAAAGCAGCTCCTCCTGCTCCTCCCGCATTTTCAAGTGCGCCTCCAAGCCTTCCACCAAGCCCGCCACCGATGGCGGCTGCATCGACACCCAATCACGGCCTCTCTCCTTCAGTGCGCAGAGCCTCTGCCGAGCTCGGCGTAAACCCTGCAACTCTATCTGGAACCGGTAAAGACGGTCGAGTAACGAAGGGTGATGTCCTAGCCGCTACTCCTTCTGCGCCTTCCGCAGGGGCTACGAGCGCTGGCGCACCTTCTTACGCTCCACCTGCACCGACTCTTCCAAAACCACCCGCAGCGACTGATAAACCCGGCGATCGCCGCGTTCCGATGTCGATGCTTCGCTCGAAGATCGCTGAACGCCTCGTAATGGCTCAGCATACGGCTGCGATCCTAACCACATTTAACGAAGTGGATATGTCTGCTGTGATGAAACTTCGCTCTGAGCATAAAGATGCTTTTAAGGCGAAACACGGAGTAAACCTTTCGTTCATGTCGTTCTTCACGAAAGCTTCTATCGCTGCACTGAAAGCTGTTCCCGAAGTGAACGCAATGATCGACGGTAAAGACACTATTTATCACGACTACTACGATATCGGCGTCGCCGTAGGCACCGACCGCGGACTCGTCGTTCCGGTGATTCGAAACGCCGACCAAATGTCGTTTGTGGATCTCGAAAGAAAAATTGGTGAACTCGCGATTAAAGGCCGTGATGGAAAACTCTCCATGGCCGATCTGACTGGCGGTACCTTCACGATTTCAAATGGCGGAACCTACGGTTCACTCATGTCGACACCAATTTTAAATCCGCCTCAGTCGGGGATTCTCGGCATGCATAAAATTATGGATCGTCCGATAGCCGTGAATGGTAAGGTCGAAATTCGCCCGATGATGTACACGGCGCTTTCGTACGACCACCGAATCATCGACGGCAAGGGTGCAGTCACCTGGCTCGTTACCCTAAAAGACTTCCTCGAGAATCCTGAAAAACTAGGCTTTAGCGTTTAATACGAAGGATAAAAAATGGCCGATACGACTGTGAATTACGATCTCATCATTATTGGTGGCGGACCGGGTGGCTACGTCGCCGCAATTCGAGCTGCACAACTCGGTTTAAAAACGGCGTGTATCGAAAAGAGAAAAACTCTCGGTGGAACGTGTTTAAACGTCGGATGCATTCCTTCAAAAGCGATGCTCGAATCGAGCGAACACTATCACCAAGCGAAAACGAAATTTTCAAAACATGGAATCGTGGTGGGCGATTTAAAGCTCGATCTTGAGACGATGTTAAAACGAAAAGAAGGCGTTGTTCGTCAGCTGACGAATGGAATCGCGGGACTCTTTAAAAAGCATGGAATCACCCACGTAAACGGTCATGGAAAAATCGTCGCAGTCGAAGGCCCAAATAAAGTAGTCGAAGTCGCTGGTGAACCGGGTACAGCTCCCGTTCGAATTTCCGCACCGAAAATTTTACTCGCGACTGGATCTGAACCTTCTGAACTCCCCTTCATGAAGTTTGATGGTAAAAAAATTATCTCCTCGACTGAAGCGCTCGAACTCACAAAGGTTCCTGAGCACCTCATCGTCGTCGGTGGTGGAGTTATCGGACTTGAAATGGGTTCTGTATGGTCGCGCCTCGGCGCTAAAGTCACCGTGATTGAATTCCAAGACCGAATCGTTCCAGGCACCGATCGCCAAGCGGGTAATGAACTGACTAAAGCCCTCGCTAAACAGGGGCTTGAATTTAAACTCTCTCATAAATGTCTCGGAGCACGTCCAAGTGGCGACAAGATGATCGTCGAAGCAGAAGACATGATGAATGGAAACGCAAAGGTAACGTTTGAGGGTGATGTTGTTCTCGTTTCAACAGGACGCAAACCGTACACCGCAAACCTGGGACTCGAAGTCTTGGGAATCACGACCGATAAGGGTGGACGAATTCCAATCAACGATCACTTTGAAACTTCATCTAAAGGAGTATGGGCAGTCGGTGATATCGTCGATGGACCGATGCTTGCGCATAAGGCGGAAGAAGAAGGGGTAGCAGCCGTAGAACTCATGGCGGGTTTACCCGGTCATGTGAACTACGAAGCCATCCCTAACGTCGTCTATACTTGGCCGGAACTTGCGACCGTGGGTTACACCGAAGAAGAAGTGAAAGCCTCAGGAGTCGAATATAATCTCGGGGTGTTTCCTTTCATGGCATTTGGCCGAGCAAAGACGATGGATGAAACAGAAGGTTTCGTAAAAATTATTGCCGATAAGAAAACCGATAAGATTCTAGGAGCCCATATTGTTGGACCTAGGGCTTCTGACTTACTGACAGAGATTGTCTCAGTAATCGAGTTTGGGGGCTCGAGTGAGGATATTGCACGAACTTGTCACGCTCACCCGACGTTATCTGAGACCGTGAAGGAAGCAGCGCTATCAGTCGAAAAGCGATCACGCAGCATATAATCAAGCACTTAGTGCTCTGCGTCTAGGCTTCCTAACAGTAGCCTAATAATTGGCACATGGACACTTAAGGGGTCGAAACATTAGCCTGAGGTCAGAGTAGTACAAGAGCAGTCATTTGAGTCAGAAGGGTTAAAAGCCCTGGAGAAAACCTAAAATGCAACGAGTCATCAAGAGCCTACTTACCCTATCTGTACTTGCTCTCACATTTAGCTCTTCACCGAGCTACGCACTCACTGTTTACCACGGCACAGTGACCAAGATCACAGACGGCGACACGGTGAATATGATTTCGGATGCGAAGTCTTCTTATAACATCACTCCAGATGACTCCCAGTACGCGACTCCTGAAACTTTTAAAATCCGAATGGTTTCGACGGATACCCCTGAGACGCACCTTCCAGGTCTAGGTGGACCTTTCTCTCAGGGCTACTGGGGAGATGCGGCCGCAGCTCAGCTTCGTGATCTCGTAAAAATCGGTGATCGAATCACTCTTGAATATTACGGCCGCGATAAGTTCGGACGTGTATTAGGAAAAATCTTTAAAGATAACGTCGATATTAACCTTGAAATGGTCGGAACCGGTTGGGGATCGCTTTATGTGATTTGCGACTCGAACTGGTGCGAAATGAACTCTGAATATCGAGCAGCTTGCCGCTACGCTGTTAAAAACGGACTCGGAATGTTCAATCCTGCACGCCCGATTCCACAGCTTCCATTCCTTTTTCGGGCTGAAAAACAGAATCGTCCACTCTCGAAGTTCGTGGGTAACTTCCGCACTAAAAAATACGTCCGTCCACAAGACTATTATAAGGTCCCGATCTGCGATCGAGTATTTTTCATCACCGAAACGGATGCGCGTAACGAAGGCTTCAGCCGCGCGAACTAAGTTTTCCTAAAGTCGAGAACGACCGTCTCTTTATCCTCTGACGGGGGATTCGGAACTCGATACGAATACCGCTTGGGTGTGAAGCCCCGAGCGATCATTTCAGCAATAAAAGGTTCCAAGTAAGGCCTTAAAGGATCTGCGATTAGGATTCGTCCCAGTGGCTTTACAAGCCTGACTAAGGCTTCTGCAACGTCTCCGGGATGTGACTTTTCATAAAGAATGTCGGAACCGATCACGATGCCAAACTTACCCATATTTGCAGGTGGATCACGCCAGTTCAGTTCTCGATATTCAAACCGTTCTTGCGAAATTAGATTCTTAGCGAGATTTTTTTCGAGAAATTTTGGAACTTCAGGATGAAAGTCGGTTGCGATCACTTTCGAAAATTTTAGGGTCTTCGCTAGAAGCAGAGAGGGTATGGCAAGACCACAGCCCACCTCTAAAACCCGAACCGCTCCGTCCTCCTCGATATCGTTTTCAGCAAGAAACCGCGAAAGAGCACGCGCGGCTGGCCATACACACCCAAAATAAGGACAGAGGTCCTCGAGAAGTCCCGGATTTCCGGTTCGTTCGAGCTCTAAAAAGAGTTCGTCGATCGTTTCTTCTAAACTCTCCAGTGCTTCGATTTCGAGTGAAAAGGATCTCCCTTCCGCTAAGGTCAGAGTCTCCGTCGTCGACACCGTTTTCCACTTCAAGGCGAATTCCCCTGAAATCCTTGAATGAAAGTCTCTAGAGACCCCGCGTCTTTATAAGAATTTGGGACCGTGAAAAAAGAATCGGGATGATTTTTTTTAGTAATGTTCTTAAAGAGGGTCGTAATTTCAGAGTCGTTTTTCTTGATGAGAACCGTCTTAGAAAAAATAGGTTCTCTCTCACCTACGTGGTGCCAAATTTTTATTCTTTTAAAGCCACCGAGCTTGGGTGAACCTTCGTAGACCTCGCATTTATTCGAGTCACATTTTTCTTCGGATATTTTTTTTAGTTTCAGATCCTTCACACATTCAGAAAAATCTTTAGAAAGGCACGGAGGAAGCTGTCCCAAAAATCGTTCGGGATTCGAGCTTAATCGAATTTTAAAGGTGTGCACGGCTGCAGTGATTCTTTTCGAGTTATTTTTAATAAAAAGAGACATCTCAAATGGACTGTCCGAATCGAGTCGAAATCGATCGATTTTCGAGAAGAATTTTCCAGA
>JBGSHQ010000174.1:0-6505 GCA_041752095.1 Bdellovibrionia bacterium | reverse complement strand
TAAGTCAGCAGCGATCGTAAACATCAGTTCGCTGGGTGGAGTTTCTGGGACCGAAAAATTTCCAGGACTTGCACTCTATGTCACCTCTAAAGCCGCAGTGATCGGAATGACCGAAGCGCTCGCAGTCGAGGGTCGACCGATCGGCGTACGGGTAAACGCTGTAGCGCCAGGAGCCGTAGACACTGAAATGCTTAGAAAAGCGGCGCCCCACTTAAAAACTAAAACCACACCCGAGGACATTGCTAAAATAATTGCATCGCTCTGTAACCCCCAAAGTAAAATCGAAGACTCAGGGCAGACCGTCGAAATACACTCTAATTTATAAACAGAAGATCAGACTATGGCTTACGACCCTAAAGATTATTATTACCGAAAAGCAAAAGAAGAAAACTATGCTGCGCGCTCAGTTTTTAAAATCCAAGAAATAGACACGCGTCTTCGTATTTTTAAACCCGGCATGAAAGTTTTAGATTTGGGAGCAGCACCCGGATCCTGGTCTCAGTACGCTTCCCAGAAGGTGGGTCTTCACGGAAAAGTTCTCGGTATTGATATCCAGCCGATTAAGATCACACTTCAAAACGCACTATTTCTAGCTGCCGATATGCGCGAACTCGATCTCGGAAAAAAAATGGAAGAACTGGGCATCGCTCCCCCATTCGATATCGTTCTATCGGATATGGCGCCGAAAACGACTGGGTATCGACTTCAAGACCAAATGCGCTCGCTCGAACTCTGTATGCTTGCTGTGGAGACGTCCGAGCGATTTCTTCGTAAAGACGGCACTTTTGTTTGTAAATTATTTCACAGCGATGAGTTCGAAAACTTTAGAAACGGACTCCGCGCACGCTTTACGAAAATTGATTTAATAAAACCCAAGAGCACTCGCTCAGAATCGAAAGAAATCTTTTTCGTCGCTCGGGGATTTAAGGGTGGAGCTTACTAAGCACCACAGGGTTCGAACTGACGCATGAGCTGGCCGATGTAGCCACCATCAATATGATGGAACTCATTAAAATAAGTCCACACTTCCATTCCTGGTCCTGGATAAATGCGGCCGTCAAATTCAATAGGAGTAGATTTTCGAGTGATGAGTTGAGTGGTGAGCATATCCATCGCACATCGAATACTTCCGATCGGTTTCCGGAGATCTGTTAAACTCAATAAACAATGCTTTTCAAAACGTCGATTACTTTCTCTTAGTGTTTTATTTCGTTCAAGTTGAAACATGCCAAAAGTCATTTGTCCCGTTACATCTTTAATATCTGGAATGTGTGTATTACAGCCAGCGCCTTCGATGGCAGCAATCGAAGCAAGGGTCCAGACCCAGAATTTCTTTTTCATCTGATCATCAAATGAAGTCCAGTTCGGACACGCTTTAGGGTCGTCAGTTAGACCTAAAATTTTATTAGAAAGGAGAACCGAACTGAGATTCGAATCAATATATTCAGAAACAATTTTACCATAGGGACCAAAGGATCCAGATTCGTTTAAAAACAGGTTACATTTTTTCCACGCAGATTTAAGGCCACCCGCTGCGGTATATTTAAAACGATTTGATTTTAAGCTCGAATCAGGTCGCCTTGGCCGAGCATATTTTACCCCATTTTTTCTAAGTTCGATAAAATCTTCGAGGCGGGTAGAAAACCTAGAATTTTCAGGAGGAGCATCTATCACGTCTAAATCTGCAGTTAATTCTTCGAAAGTGAACTCAGATGATTCCGGATTATAAACTACGGGCTCATTTGCATTTCCTTTTATGAGTGCAGAAAAGGCGATGAGTGACACGGAGATTACATAAAAAGAAACGGAGTGGAATTTATTCTGAGAAGGTGTCATGCGATATTAAAATAATGCATAATTCAGTCCATCGTAATAGTTGGATATTAATGATGATTTTTAGCTATAACGATTCGGAGGGTGTCTAAACTTTATACACCCGTCTTCCGTTTTACAGAAAGATCGAGTGTACTTCTCATATGAAGGTATTTTCAAACCTCGCAGTAAGTTTAGATGGAAAAATAGCCCCAGCGAGTCGTGAATTTTTTGCGATTGGATCCAGTCACGATATTCGGCTTTTGCGGAAGCTTCGGGGAGACTCAGGTGGAATTGTCTTTGGAGCCGAAGTGCTCCGCACGTTTCATCGGCCATGCTTACCTCTAAAAAGAGGAAAGAAAATAATTAACGCTGTTTTAAGCACGACTCTTAAAGATATCGATCTTAACTGGCCCTTTTTTAAGAGCCCAGAAATTCAACGAATTTTTTATATTACAGGCCCTGTTTCAGCGAAACGGTTAAAAATGTTTCGGTGTTCGAGCGAAGTAATTAAAGTTTCATCTAAAAATCCTGCCACGGACATCGTTAAAGATTTAAAAATCCGAGGCCTGAGTCGTATCGGGATAGAAGGCGGTGGTGCAGTGATGTGGGAATTTGTGAAGGACGATTTAATTCAAGACTATCATGTTACTGTCGTTCCTCGGATCATCGGTGGAAGAACGTCCCCAACGCTTGTGGATGGTGTTGGTTTTAATTCCTTCCAAACACTGAACTTAAAATTGGTGAAATCTCGAAAAGTGGGGAGTGAGCTATTTTTAATCTATAGATCACTTCACCATAAAGGCGAGAAGCATCCCCTGTTTAAGTAAGGTCTATTTCACTTCAGGAGGAGCGGGGCATCCAGGACAGGGTGCGGCGATGGCTTTCGTGTAAAAACCCCAGACCGAATAGACGGCTTTTCGAAGCCCCGTAGCCATGATTGTGACGAGTGAAAGCGTAATAGCGATAAGTAAGACATATTCGATTAATGCTTGTCCTGATTCGCTTCGTCTCTTTTGCATCTTCCCTATTTTCAGATAGGATCGGGGTGAATGGCAACAGAATCCGATCAGCACCCTTCGGGACGGAAAAAACCGAATTTAGCTAGCGTTTTAGTACCTGTTGCCGGGATTTTAGCGGTTATCCTCGTTGTGCTCAGCATTTTAAGGGAGAGCGATCGAAGAAACCATGAAAAGAGTCCAGCGGGTCATTCGGATGCCCCGTTTCAAAGAAAAGTAGGAGAAGTCGTACCCGATTTTGATCTAACTTCCCTAGATGGAAAAGTAACCCACTTTAAAGACCTGAACGCAAAAGTGGTATTGTTAAATTTTTGGGCTACGTGGTGTGGCCCCTGTGTGAAAGAGATGCCTTCTCTCCAAAAACTTTCTGATGAATATTCAAGCAGTGGTTTAAAAGTCATTGGCGTAAATCTAGACGAAGACCCAGAGAACGTTCTCGATAAATTTTTAAAAAAGCATGAGATTAAGTTTACATCCTACGTCGACATCAAGGGGACCCTCGCAGATCGATTTAATGTTTCAGGTCTCCCGTTAACTCTCGTGCTCTCCGGAGAAGGTAAGCTTCTTATGGAGCAAACGGGTGAAGAAGACTGGTACGATTCTTCTGTTCGAAAACAGTTTGAGATTTGGTTAGCTGGAGTAACTACAAAATGAAACTCCCACTCTTTTTAACCCCTAAGTTAAAATACCCCGCAGGCGCAATTCTTTTTATCGCCGCCTATTTCATGTACACGTTCACGAACCATAATTTTTTTACAGAACCGCGTGAGTTGCCACTCTATGCAATTGATAGCGCGATCCCATTTATACCGTGGACGGTGCTCATCTATGTCAGTGAATATTTCTTTTTTACGACTGTTTATATCGTTTCGAAGGATTCTAAAAATCTGAATAAGTATCTCTATTCTTTTTTAGCGACCCAGGCTCTCAGCTGCTTGATCTTCTATTTTTGGCCAACTATTTTTCCAAGAGAGCTCTACCCGATACCTGAAAATATTCACCCGATAATTGGCGCTGTGTGGATGTGGCTTAGAAGTAATGATGCTCCGACGAACTGTTTTCCTTCACTTCATGTTTCTACCGTTTATCTTTCGGCCTTTATCTTCCGGGATGAGCAGAAAGAAAAGTTTCCGTTCTTTATTACATGGGGAACTCTTATCGCCCTTTCCACGCTTCCAACGAAACAGCACTATTTCATAGATATCGTTGCTGGTTTTGCACTTGCGATTTTAGCCTATTGGATTTTTCACCGAAAAATTCAGTACTATCCCGTTGGCTCTACCAAGCGAACCGATAATAAAGTTCTTCAAACGTAGAATAGGGCGTTACGAAAAAGTCAGCATCTTTTCCAACTTCGAGACTTCCCTTGGTGGTTTGGAGACCGAGTGCGCATGCGGGGTTATAGGTGACCGATGCGAAAAGTTCAGCGCGAGACATCCCTAGGTAAAGCGCGGATATTGTAAGAACCGCTGGAAGATTTAGAGTCATTGATGTTCCTGGATTAAAATCGGTCGAGATGGCGACACGGGCCCCAGAATCCAGAAGCGCTCTTGCGGGCGCATGGGGTGCTTTAAGATAGAATGCAGTGCCCGGTAATAGAACAGCAGTCGTGTTACTTCCGCTTAGGGCTTTAATTCCATCGGGTGATATTTTCAGTAAATGATCTGCGGAAAGGGCGTCGAGTCTAACTGCTAATGATGCCGATTCGGTGTTGGCTAGTTCATCGGCGTGAACTTTAACTCGCATTCCGAGTGTCTTTGCTTTCTCAAGGATCCTATTTCCTTCAGACAAAGTATAGAATCCTTGATCAATAAACACATCACACGCGTCAGCCAAGCCTTCGCGAACTACTGTAGGCAGCATTTCATCGAGAATGCACTTTAAATAAGACTCTCGTGAAACCTCTTTGGGAAAGTCATGCGCTCCAAGAAAAGTAGGGACTAATGTCATCTCGGGAGTTGCGGCTTGGAGCTTCTTCACTACGCGAAGAATTTTAAGCTCGCTTTCCAGGGTGAGACCATAACCTGATTTAATTTCGACTGTTCGAATTCCGTATCGGTGAGCCTCTTCGATCCGAGAGCGGCCCAGTCGAAAAAGTTCGTCTTCGGATGCCGTGCGGGTGGCGTTTACAGTCGTCTGAATTCCCCCACCCTTTTTCGCAATTTCTTCATACGTGGCTCCAGCACACCTCTCAGCAAATTCACCCGATCGGTTACCCGAAAAAACGAGATGAGTGTGGCAGTCGATGAGACCTGGAATAACAGCGTTTTTTCCATCGAGATTAAAGTTAGGGCCATCGCTATATTCTTTTGGAAGGTCATTCGTTTTTCCCAGCCAAAGAATTTTATCGGCAACGACTTTCATTCCACTTTTTCCTGAAGCGAAGTCAGAATAGGGAACGGTTTTAACGGAGTAAACCAGGGCGCCATCGGAAATCCGACCCAGGTCTGAGTCCAGAACCTTACGACCATCTTTACGACGCACACCTTCACCCGTTAAGAGCTCAGATGCATGAGTCAGTACGTGAAAGTTTTCTTGAGAATTCGTCATTTGATTCCAGATTTATTTCAGCATCGGGATTGACCCGCCGTTTTTAACAAATTCGTTTCGACCAATCTCCATTGCGGTTTCATATCCAGCATCGGCATGTCGTACGATTCCCATTCCAGGGTCACTATTTAAAACTCGCTTCAGTCGTATCGCTGCTTCCGGAGTTCCATCGGCGAGAATCACCATTCCTGAGTGCATCGAGTAACCGATGCCGACCCCTCCGCCATGATGGAGCGAAACCCAAGTCGCGCCATTTACAGCGTTAATCATTGCATTTAAAAGTGGCCAGTCGCCGACTGCATCCGATCCATCTTTCATGGCTTCAGTTTCGCGATTTGGGCTCGCGACCGAGCCACAGTCGAGATGGTCGCGCCCGATAATAATTGGAGCTTTTACTTTTCCAGTCCGAACAAGCTCATTAAATAAGAGACCTGCCTTTTCGCGCTGGCCGTAACCAAGCCAGCAAATACGGGCTGGTAAGCCCTGGAACTTAATTTTTTCACCAGCCATTTTTAGCCAGCGTTGAAGGCCGGGGTCTTCAGGAAAAAGTTTTGAAAGCGCCTCATCGGTTACCCGAATGTCTTCTGGATCGCCAGAGAGAGCAACCCATCGAAAAGGGCCTCGTCCCTCACAGAACTGGGGCCGAATATAGGCGGGTACAAATCCCGGAAAGTCGAAAGCATTCTTTACGCCCGCTTTAACAGCTTGAGCGCGAATATTATTTCCGTAGTCAAAAACATGAGCGCCACGCTTTTTAAACTCAAGCATGGCTTCGACATGTTTCCCCATCGAAGCAATAGAAAGGGATTTATATTTTTCAGGATTAGATTTTCGAAGTGCATAAGCTTCCGCGAGTGAAATTCCATGAGGAACATAACCTTCAAGTTCATCGTGGGCGGAAGTCTGATCGGTAACGAGGTCGGGCTTAAACCCCCGCTCTAAAAGCATCCAAAGGATTTCAGCCGCATTTCCAATAAGGCCAATAGAGACGGCGCGCTTTTCCTTTTTGGCTTTTTCGACGCGTGAGAGGGCATCATCGAAACTCGTCGCAAGTTCATCGAGATACTTAGAGTCGAGACGTTTCTGTGCGCGCTCTGGGTCGACCTCGACATTTAATGAAATGA
>JBGSHQ010000173.1:0-3457 GCA_041752095.1 Bdellovibrionia bacterium | reverse complement strand
TGCGCCGATGACGACTGGATTGCCAGCCTTACACGCTTCATCGCTACCCATAACTCCAACGATGTTACTCGCTGAAATCTTCTTATTTTCAAGCGCGATTTTACCGGAGAGCGAGACCGCTTTCGTTGCTGAAATCCATTCACGCGCAATTTTTCGACTGACGAAAATCACGGGCAGTCCTGAGTCACTCGAAACCGTGGAATCCGAAGAGTGAATCGAGTCCATCAGGTCTTCTACCTTTTTCTCATCACCTTCAGGTTCCCAGAACGCAACACCTGCAGCTCCGCGTTCGCGGGCGAGGAAAGTTTTATAGCGAAGATCGGCGTAGGTTGCTTCCTGCGCAGGAGTAATTCCGAGTCCCTGTGCAATTCGGCGACGAATGAGAACGATTCGACCCTTCACTGCTTTTCCTTCGTAATCATCGATACCGAGTTCCGGAGCGACGATCCCATATCCGACGTCCATGATTTTTCCGGCCATTCCGCCGTTTATCGAGAAGGATGCAGGTGCATACTCTTCTTTCGTTTTCAGCTGACGCCAGTCGGCTTTTAGCGAAGTGTCCTTATCGTCGAGTTCCACTCCCTTTACGATATCGATCGCGTGATCGTAGCCTTTAATTTCTTCTCCGATACCGAAGGTAGGCCCCATCTCGCGGATGCCAGCTTTTCCAAAAAGTTCAGTCACGTAGGATTCGGCGCGAGTGAGACCTTCTGTACCGATTCCGCGCCCCTCCATGTCCGTCGAAGAAAGCTCTCGTGCAGTCACCATCCAGCGGTTTACCGGATTTTTATCGTCATCCGTCATGATCGGGCCAGGAATGCGTGCGTTCCAGTCAGCGATGAAAACGTTCGTTTCACGCGGCTTACGCGCATTTCGATTCGATGAAAAGGCAAGGTACTTTCCATCGGGCGAAAACATAGGGAAGCTGTCGAATGAATTCGAATCCGTAATTTGTTCAAGCTCTGTCCCGTTCGAACGAATCATAAAAATATCGAACGAGCGGCCTCCCGGCTTTCGGGTGTTCGATGAAAAAAGAATGTGGCTTGCATCAGGGGTGAAGTAAGGAGCGAAAGTAGCCGCTCCAAGTTTTGTCACCTGTCGCATATCCGTTCCATCTGCATTTGCAGTATAGATTTCGAGTTCGGTGGGTTTAACGAGATGTTCACCCAGAAGTTTTAAATATTCTTCCGCTTCTTTTCCTGGGCGTGGACGAGAGGCGCGCCAAACGATTTTTTTACAGTCCTGCGAGAAGAAAGCGCCGCCGTCGTAGCCTAGAGTGTTCGTCACTTGTTTAATATCGGTGACCATTCGGCTTCCGTCTAATTTTCCGACATAGAGATCAAGATCTCCATTGCGATCGGAAGTGAAAATCACTTTGCCGTCTTTACAGGTCACCATTTCTGCGTTGTACGCAGACGGAGCTCCGGGTTCGATCGGTGTGACCTGGGTTCCGTCGCGTTTCGAGCGGTAGAATTGGAAGCTTGGATAAATAGCCCACGCATAGCCTTTTGATTTATCAGGCTCTACTGGGCATTCCTTAGATGAAGCGTGGGTGCTGGAGTAAATGATGAAGTCGTCATCGGGAGTGAAAAAGGAACAGGTCGTTCGACCGTTACCATTAGAGACTCGGTTTTTATTTTTTCCATCTGTTCCGATTCTGAAAATTTGATCACATTTCGCGTCTTCGCCCGAGTGTTGGTAAGTAAGCCAGCGTCCGTCGTAGGACCAGTAGGCTTCAGCGTTCGTTCCGCCGTAGGTGAGTTGGCGAATGTTCGAGAGTCGCGCTTCGCTGGCAAAAGAAAGAGTGGAGTCACCTGGGGCGATCACGCCACTCGAGGTGGCTGCGCATCCTGCTCCGAGGAGAAGAATCGTGAAGAGAGAAAGAGAAAGGCCGACCATCCATGATTTTTGTAAACGCATGAAAAGAGGGTAGCGCGGGTTTCAGGCGAATTCCAGAAACTGTCGCGGCTATAATTCGACTTCAGCGTCGAGGATCGGGTCTTTTACGGCCTCGAGCACCTCTGGGTCAGGAGCGGGAGCTGCTGCTAGAGAGGGTGGCGTCGGAGTAACCGGTTCGACCACCTTAAAAACACCATTCTCGTCTTGGCGGAGTGTCACATTCTTTTTGGGTTTTCCGCTCGCAGTGGCCGCTTCCTTTTCAAGCTCCGAAGTCGTCATTTCCCGGTAATCGTAAGCCCGACCCGTGAGCTCGAAAAGCTTCTGACAGAGTTGAAGTCGTTTTAGAATCTGTGCACGTTTTTCAGCTGGAACGACGACATATTTAACGGGTGCAGGCTTAGGTGGAGCTGGAACATATAGCGGTGCTTCCATTCCGAGGCTCGGTGCGGAACGAGGCGTTACGATTTCCTCGTCTTCGAGCGCTGGGTAAGTCTCTATGGTGACTCGAGTTGCGGACGCCTTTTTTCGATGTGCTTTTTTCGGGCTCGAGGTCGCGAGTGCGCCCGGTACCGTGACGATAAATGTAAGGGCGAAAAGAGCCCAAGCTAGCGGAGAGAAAAGCATATATACCCCCTGAAAAAACGAGTCCGAAACAGACGGCTAAGAAATACCCCTGAAGACGCATAGTGTCAATAAGGTGATTGAGTCCCTTTTATCGAGTATTTTTATTGATCTTGCGGGGCATAAAACACTGAAATATTTAGGTTTTTCAGTGTTTATTCCGCGTTCGGGTTTGACATCGGGGGGGGCGGAACCATTATACACTCGTAACCAATACTTTAGGAGGTATCTTATGCAAGTTCGTCCACTGCACGATCGCGTGCTCGTTAAGCGTCTCAATGAAGAAGAAAAGACCAAGGGTGGAATCATCATCCCTGACAGCGCCAAAGAAAAGCCAGCTCAAGGCGAGATCATCGCTTGTGGCCAGGGCCGCGTCGGTGATGACGGAAAAGTTCGTCCTCTCGATGTTAAAAAAGGCGATAAAGTTCTCTTCGGAAAATACGCAGGAACTGAAATCAAAATCGAAGGCGATGAATTCCTCATGATGCGCGAAGAAGATATTCTTGGCGTTATCGCGAATTAATTTTTTTAAACCGAAAATACTTTAAGGAGTAAATTCTATGTCAGCAAAAGAACTACGTTTCTCGCAAGACGCTCGTTCCGCCATTTTAAACGGTGTGAACGTTCTTGCCGATGCAGTGAAAGTAACCCTCGGACCTAAAGGCCGTAACGTTGTGATCGAAAAATCTTTCGGCGCACCGAACGTCACCAAAGACGGTGTGACTGTTGCTAAAGAAATCGAACTTTCTGATAAGTTCGAAAACATGGGCGCTCAGATGGTTAAAGAAGTTGCTTCTAAGACCAACGACGACGCAGGTGACGGCACCACGACCGCTACCGTTCTTGCTCAGGCGATCTACCGCGAAGGCGCTAAGATCGTTGCGGCAGGATTAAACCCAATGCCAGTAAAGCGTGGAATCGATGCAGCAGTAGCTGC
>JBGSHQ010000172.1:0-10896 GCA_041752095.1 Bdellovibrionia bacterium | reverse complement strand
ACAAGAAAAAGAGTGAGAGTAAAGCTGAGCAGGCAGGCGTTTAAGAAAGCCGTGAGTGGTTGTGCGAATCGTTTCATGGCAGATCCTCCTTGATTTTCGGGGTCCTCGCGTGGGCATCTTGCCCATCGCATTATAGAATTGTTCGCTCCTTTGACGGATTAATCAACCTAAACTAGGTAAAAAAGTTCTATTCGAATCTATCTATCGTAAGTATATGAAATAATAGATATATATATCAGATATCATTAGTTGACTATATTAGTCAATTTTAGCTAAAATGAATTAAGGGGAGGTCTACTCTCAGTTTCCGAAGGCAGACTGCCGATAGGGAAACTGAAAGGACTAATCACCATCATGAAGAATAGACTGCTCAAGGGCTTTAGCCGATTTATCAGAGACGAAGAGGGACAGAGTACGACTGAGTACATTCTGATTCTTGCTGTCGTCGTGATGATCGCAATGAAGTTCAAAGATCAAGTTGGAAAACTCATCGGAGGTCGGATTGATCGACTCGAAGGTGACATGTCGAAATTCGACCAGCTCTGATTTTTCATCGAAAAATTTTATGAACCTGAACCTAAAAAAAGGGAGCGGGACGCGACACCGTGTCTTCGCTCTTTCATCATTTTTTAACACGCGACTGGGCAAAACTTGCCGTGAATTTATTTCAGACGAAAGCGGTCAAAGCGTTCTGGAGTATGTTCTTCTTCTCAGTGCAACAGTCATTGGAGCAGGACTCCTCGCTCGTGGTATCCTAAACTCTCTGGATAGTGGGATTCTAAAACTCGGCGGACAGCTCGAGAAGGATCTTAAAACCGGGAGGGCCCCTCTCACTGTATATCAAAACTGAATGGGTTGGATTTTGGATTATTGCCATTGCGGCTATAGCTATTTTCACTGACCTCACACATCGACGAATCTATAACTGGCTCACGTTCCCTGCAATGATGGGTGGGCTTATTCTTTCCTTTTTTACTGCAGGACCCCTTGGTCTTTTCTATGGATTTATTGGAATCCTAATCGCCATGGTCGCATTCGGATGGATGTGGAAAATTCAGATCCTTGGCGCCGGAGATGTGAAGTTACTCATGGCTCTTGGCGCGCTTTCAGGCGCGGCTACTTCGACTGGAAAAAATGGCCTCACCTTTACTGTGGACCTTGCGCTACTTTCGTTAATTGTTGGCGGAGCGCTTGCGCTCATCCTACTCATTATAAAAGGCCGATTTTTAGCTTTTTTAAAGAAATTTTATCGCTTCCTTTTAACCGCGCTGGATAAAAACTTAGAAACGGAATTTCCTAAAGCGGATTCATCCCTCCAAATGCCATTCGGCATTTCAATTGCGATCGCATCGATCTGGGTTTGGTTTGATAATCCGCTCATCCGATGGGGGATCAGGCCATGGAATTGAAATCAACTCTCGTGAGTGAATCCGGCCAAGCGGTCACCGAGTATGTTCTCATTCTCGGAATTATCGTTCTCTTTTACGGAGGACTTATGACCGTGATAGAAAAAATGAATTTAGCGGAGCGGCTTGCAGCCCCCATAGTAGGGTCATACGCACGGACTTATAAATACGGAAATCCGACAGCAAAAGGTTTTGATGAGGGGACGCCGGAGAATCATCCGCGTGCAGTTATTGGGGGCAAGGTCAGGCTTTTTATTAATCCAAGGTAGTGTCTCGTTTGGGGGCGGTTCGTGGGGTCACAGAAAATTAAAATATTTACGCGGGGCACCTCCGAATCGGGGCAGTCACTAATCGAATTTGCGCTTTCGATCTTGCTCGTTTTTGGAATGCTTTTCTTTTTTATCCAGCTCGCATTCATTCTCTCGTGGGGAAACTACGTCCAATACGCCACGTTTATGTCGGCGCGTGCTTATTTATCAGCCGGTACGACACGAACCGATCAAGAAGCGCGAGCACTCGAAGTTTTAAGTCGGATGGTGAAGCAAGGAGTAATTTCAAACGCGGATCGGTTTCCAAGTATAGCCGTCGGTGAAGGCGGTGATGATCCGACCGTCAAGGGAGCGTCGGTCGGAGGTGGGCCAGGATTTAATCCCGACAGTTATGACTTAAGTTGGATGCAGGGAGTCCGATATACATTTAGGAGCCGTCTCTTTGTTCTACCAATCGGTAAACCAGGAAAGGTTCCAGCTGCCTCAACGGGGCAGGCGGTTTTAACCAGCGAAAGTTGGTTAGGCAGAGATCCTGCCTATCGAGACTGCCTCTCTGTGATGCAGCAGTTGAAAGGACAGATCGATAATGGCTGCTAGGGCGAAAGCAGAAATACGATCCAGTCGAATACTTTCTGACGACGGTCAGAGTGTACTCGAATTCGTATTCATGCTTCCCATCCTAGTCGGGCTCATCGTGGTCATGGTGAGAACAAATTCCGTTATTCAGATGTCCATCGTGAATCAGAAGTATGCCCGCGCCCAGGCACTCTGGCTCACATTCAACAGCCCGTACTATCCGAGGCTTTCGTTTAGAAAGTCAAAGGACGCGTGTGGAGACTTTGATTCTAACGATCAATTTATCCGCTACGGTTTTAATCGGATGATCATCGGGATGGCGGATCAGCCAGTGGATGACACTGGAGGAAAAGCCAACGCGGTAACTCAGCTCGTAGCACGTGACAGTGCGAAGGCTGGGCCCGAGGGACCGAGTCAATCGGAACCTCAGGATCGCGCGAAGGTCCGAGTTCGGACAACGGTTGCACTCTGTACGCAGACAAATGCAATCGTAACCAGTCAAGGACTCTGCGCGGTAACTGCTGCTAATGTCGGAGAGAAAACAGTTTTCGATTTTTGCAAAGGGACAGATGAGTGAGGAAAGTATGAGAATGGGAGTTCAAAATGAATAACCGAGCGATGACGATGGCATTACTCATTGCCATTCTTTCCGTATTTCTCATTTCAAGCTGGGTCAGCGATGTCGAAGAGCGCGCCCAAAAACGTTACGGCGCAAAAGTTCTCGTTGTTAAGGCAAAAGCAGATATTAAAGAGACACAGACGTTGAATGAAAATCTTCTGATCCTTGATCTCGTTCCTAAAACGTTTCTCGATCCTTCAGCGGTCTTTTTCGAAAAGCAGGAACAGGACGAAGAGACCGTAAAAAGTGTGAAGTCGCTTTATGGATCTGTCGCGATCGTTTCGATAAAAAAGGGTGAACAGATCGCTTATAATAAAATTACAGAACCCGGAATTCGTACTGGTCTTTCGCCCCAAGTGGCACCGGGGCGTCGAGCGATCTCCATCAATGTCTCGAATCAGTCGAGTGTTTCGAAACTCATCAAGCCTGGAGATCGTGTAGATCTTATTGCGGTTCTTGATATGGGCGGCGGTAAAGAAAGTAAAATCGCAAAAACGATTCTTCAAGACGTTGTGATTTTATCAGTCGGTCAAAACGTGACGAATAACATCCCAAGAAAAATGGAGATGGAGGGTAGTAAAGTAAACTATCGCTCTCTAAATGAAGACACGACGTATGACACTGTCACGATCGAAGTGGAACCTGAGCAGGCGCAGGTCGTGGCGCTGATTGCTGGAAACGGTGAAAATTCCGTGACGATGGTTTTAAGAAATAATGATGATACGGAGCGCAAAAATTTCGGAACAACAATGATGAGTGATGTCTTAGGAAACGACGCAGGTCGAATTCAGAGAAACTTAGCGGGGCAACGGCGATGATGATAAAATTTTCGAATCTAAAGTTTGAAAAGTTAGTCGCAGGGTTACTCGTTGGAGTTACCCTTTCGGCGTTTGGGGCGGACACGATAACTCCACAAAACCCGACAGAAGCTCGTGAAGAATCAATTTCAGGCGACATGCCTTCATCTGCCGGAGAAACAATTCCGGTTGAGACCGGTAAGAATGTAACAAAAACCCAGAAAGCTCGTGAACCCTACCGGCGTTCACGTTTAACGAAAGATATTTCAGAAGCAAGGGCCGATCGTCGTCGAGTTTTACTTTCTACGGGCGAAGATAAAGTCGTCGATCTCGACTTCGATGTCGATAATTCCCCTCAGGCTATCCAGGTGGGGAATACACAGGTTTCAGCTGTAACGGTTGTTAGGATCGCTGAACAGCGCAGACAGCTAATTTTTAAACCCCTCAAGGGCGGAGAAACGACAGTCACTGTTCGCGATTCCGAGGGTACGATTAAAATTATCTTTGACGTCGTCGTGACACAGACGAATCTTTTACGTCGTGCTGGTGAAATTCGTGAACTGATCCGCGATATCGAAGGGATCGATGTAAAGGTGATCGGCTCAAATATCGTCATCGATGGTGAGGTATTCGTACCCGATGACTATGCTCGCATGCGTGCAGTGACAAACCAAAAATCATATGTCGATACGGTTTTGATTCTCGCAAAAATTGCTCCTCTCGCGTTAACCGCTCTTGCGAAGAAAATTCAGGAAGATGTGTCTGCATTTGCTCCGAATGTAAAAACCCGGGTCGTGAATAGTCTTCTCTTTTTAGAAGGGACTGTCGACCAAGTAGACCAAGCTCGACGAGCAGAACAGGTCGCACGACTTTATTTTCCAGAAGTACGCCCGGGAAACCAATTAGCGGTAAACGATCAAACCGCAACGACACTTGCGCGTCGAGATTATGTTTATAATTTTATTGTCGTGAATCCTGCTCCACCCAAAAAGAATGAAAAACTCGTCAGAGTGACCTTTCACTTCGTAGAACTTGCAAAAGATTATTCACGAAGATTTGGTTTTACCTGGACTCCAGGCTTTACTGCTGAACCTTCGATATCTTATGGTCAGCAAGCCAATGGCGGAACTGGGACATCAGCGACTTCATTCACAGCAACCCTTTCATCACTCATTCCTAAACTCCAAAGTGCCCAGGATGCTGGTTTTGCCAGAATTTTAAAACAAGGTACGATCATTGTGAAAAGCGGAGTCGAAGGATCTTTTCAAGATCAAACGAACATCATTGTGAATGCAGTAGGTGCAAATGGGCAGGTGAACCCAATCGATAAGCCAGTAGGACTGAGTGCAAAGGTAACTCCACGCGTTTTAGGTCAGGGTGAAGAAGTGGATCTACAAATCACGATGAATAATTCGAACCTCATTGGTTTTAACGGACAAAGCCCAGTAATTTCGACCAAGAATATGACGACAAACCTTTATGTTAAATCAGGCGAATCGGCCGCCATTGGTGGAATTGAAGGCAACACCGTCAATACCGGATTTAATAAAGACAAATTCGGGGACGGCACCTTTGATAGTGGTGGCGCAACTACTGAGCCGCTATTCAATTTAAAGCGGACTAAAAATTTCACCAAAAATAAAGCACAATTCGTTGTCTTTGTGACCCCTCAGTTAGTCGAAGATGCATCCGAAGGTTCTGAAGATCTAAAACGGAATTTTAGAATCAAAGTGAAGTAAGCGGAGAAGTTATGGCAGGACATATCATTGCAGTTGTTGGAGGAAAGGGCGGGGTCGGTAAATCGATCTTCGCTGCTAATCTGGCCATCGCTTATCTTCAAAACTTCAAACAAAGACCGCTTCTGATCGATCTCGATTTGGCAGCTCTTGGAGATCAAAATATTATCTTAGGTCAGAACCCATCGAAATCGATTATCGATGTATCGAAAATGCCCCCGGGTCCACTCGATCCTAAAGCGCTTGCTCCCTATATGGTGAACGCGCAGCAGGGATATTCCTATATCGGAGCTCCTCGGGATTCGATCTTGGCTCGCGATTTAGATCTAGACGGATTAGGGCGGTTTTTAAAAAATGTTACGAACGTATTTAATTTCGTAGTCGTAGACTGTGGTCAGGGTACTGATCCTTCGGCAATGAAAGTCATGGAATCTGCGACTGCGATTTTCGTCGTGACGACTGCCGATGTGATCGTAATTAACCAAACGAAAAGAATTTTAGGAAAAATCGCAGAACTTCTCTTTCCGCCTGAGATGGTCCAAATCGTTGTGAATCGCTATTCGCAGAATCACATTATTAGTCCACAAATCATTCAAAAAAATCTGAATCGACCTCTGTTTGGTGTCATCCCCGAGGACTCACAGACTTGTGAAAGTGCGCTTGCGAAGAGTACTCCGATTTGCCTGGCGAGTCCGAACGCACCGATTACACGCGCTTATCACGATATCGTTCGAAAGATTCAACAAACGAATTTACTCGACTCGCTCGCGAAATTAAAAAAACCGACCGGTGCTGCTGCTAAAATGCAATCGCAACTTCAAATTATTCCAGGCGGTGGTTCAGGATCGGTTGAGAGCGGGAAAGATGGAGTTTCGAATCTGAGGTCAGTTTCCGGTCCGATCGATCCTTGGACACAAATGAAACTTCGGATTCATAAAGCTTTAATCGATGCGATGGACCTCAAAAAAACCGATACGAATACACAGGACCCAAAGCAGCGCGCCGTCCTGCGCGAGCGAACTCAAAAAGCGATTTTTGATATTTTAAACTCTGAAGACGCCGGTGGGTTACTGAACTCTCGCGAACTGAAATCCCAAATGGTGAAGGAAGTTTTAGATGAGGCGCTCGGCCTCGGGCCTCTGGAAGATTTACTCGGTGATGATAACGTGACCGAAATTATGGTGAATTCTCGCGATCAGATCTATATTGAAAAGAACGGTCGAAATGAGTTGTCGAAAACTACCTTTTCGAGCGAACAGCAGATGATGAACGTCATCGAACGCATCGTCACTCCTCTCGGACGTCGAGTGGATGAGAAAGTTCCATTCGTCGATGCACGACTTCCTGATGGCTCACGAGTCCATGTGATTATCCCACCCCTGGCTCTTCGAGGTCCGACTATTACGATTCGAAAATTTCCGAAAAAGAGAATCCTTTATAAGGACTTAATTAATTTTGGATCGATGACTGAAGAGATCGCGGATTTTTTGAGAGCGTGTGTCGAAGGAAAATTAAATATCGTAGTTTCGGGTGGAACCGGTTCTGGTAAAACCACGCTTTTAAATGTCTTATCGAATTTTATCCCTGCTACCGAGCGCATTATCACTGTTGAAGACTCCGCAGAACTTCAGCTAGGTCAGGAACACGTAGTCCGGCTTGAAACTCGGCCGAAAAATATCGAAGGAGAAGGCGAAGTTTCTATTCGCGATCTCATTAAGTGCTGTCTTCGGATGAGACCTGATCGAATCGTAGTAGGAGAGTGCCGTGGCGGTGAGGCGCTCGATATGCTTCAGGCGATGAACACGGGTCACTCGGGTTCGCTGACAACGCTTCACTCGAATAATCCTCGCGAATGTATTTCGCGGTTAGAGACACTCGTTATGATGGCGGGACTGAACCTTCCTGCTAAGGCCATTAAAGAAAATATAGCAGCTGCTGTTAATGTGATCATTCAGCAAACGCGACTTCCTGATGGTTCACGGCGTGTGACTCATATTTCTGAAGTGACTGGAATGCAGGGAGATGTGATTTCTCTTCAAGATATTTTCTTATTCAAACAAGAAGGCCTCGATAAAAAGCGTAAAATTATCGGTCGTTTCGTTCCAACAGGTTTCATTCCTAAGTTTGTTGAAGAAATGGAAGCGAAAGGTATGAAAATTTCTCGAGGATTATTTGCGGCTAAATAGTTTTTAGAGAAAGGGGGGGTGAGTGTTAACCGATCGTTTCGAAATTATTCTAGCGTTAATCCTCTTTTTCCTTTCAGTCGCTTATCTTGCATATCGCTATAGTGAACGGTTTTTAGAGTGGTTAAGGTTTCAATCGGTAGGAACTCGTGACTATATCGTAGAGCGCCTAGCCCTCATGTTTATCGAAGTGCAGCCAACAACGGTTCTACTTGCCCTATTTGGGATGAGTTTTGGTCTTGGGGCTATCGTTTTTGTTTTACTGATGCCGCAGATCTTTCCTGCCGTCATCATTTCTGCTCTAGTTACGTTTGCCGGATGGAAAGCTCCTAAGCCGATAGTTGAAATGCTTTATTACCGCAGAGTTAAAAAATTCACCCTCCAGATGATTGATGCTTTATCCCTGATGTCGAATGGAATGAAATCGGGACTTTCGATCGTTCAGTCGATGGGTTTAGTTGTTCAGGAGCTGCCCGACCCCATTCGGCAGGAGTTCAGTCTCGTTTTAAGTGAAAATAAACTCGGTGTTTCTGTCGAAGAAGCATTTAATAATCTCGCGAAGCGAATTCACTCTGATGATGTTGAGATGTTTGTTACGAGCGTAAATATCTTAAAAGAGACCGGTGGGAATTTGGCGGAAACTTTTGATACCATTACCACTACGATTCGTGAGCGGATTAAGCTAGAGCAGAAAATTGACGCAATGACGGCGATGGGTCGGATGCAGGGTTGGATTCTCCTTTGTGTGCCAGGGGTTTTAGGCCTTTTCATTTACAATTCTGACCCTGATTTTATGAAACCTTTGTTTACGACTCCCTTCGGGTGGACTATCCTGATGGTAGTGGTTGGGCTTGAACTTGCTGCTTATTTTACGATTTCTCGTATCGTGAAGATCGATGTTTAGTTTCTCAAGGAGTGAGAAAATCATGCGTACATTTATGTTCATCTCTGTTCTCTTGTTTTCCATGAGTACTGCTCTCGGTAATGTCAGTATCAGAAATGGAAATTTCTTTATTGGCTATACTGACGTGATTTACCCAGGCGGATATGAGCCCAAAATAGAACGCGTTTATAACTCGAAGAGCCCTTTTAATGGAATTTTTGGTTGGGGTTGGGGAAGTGATTACGAAGGCTATATGCAGGTCGAAGCAGACGGGAGTGTCGTCGTTAATGAGTCCGGTGGTGGAGCGCAAAACCGTTTCAGTCCCCAAAATTTCGATTCAAAAGAGCTCGATCTCGCAGTGAATACGATCGCCGATGCTGCGCGGAAAGCTGGAGCACTGGGTTCTAGTACCCAGTTCGAATCCTATAAGAAACAACTCAAGACAAATGCCGACTTTCGAAATGATGAGTGGGCGAAGTGGCGCGCTCAGGGAAAAGTTGAAGCAAGAAAACTTAAAGTAGGGACGAAACTTGTTTCGAATCGTTTTTCCTATCAGTGGATCAGTGTAACCGCTACGGGTTACGTACGAACTTCGGATACAGGTAAGGTAGAAAATTACGATACGAATGGTCGCCTTCTACGTGTCCAAGATAAAGCAGGGAACTGGATTGGATTAAATTATAACAAAGACGGTAAGATCGAAAAGATCCAAGATAATTTAAACCGAAAAATGTATCTCTCCTATAATAAGCTCGGAAAAGTTGAAAAAATCCAAGCAGAGAGCAATAAGACAGCCGAATATCGCTATAATGATCTCGGTGAGATGACCTATTCCAAGGATACAGACGGAAACGTTTATACGTATAAATTTTCAACCGATAAACGTCATAACTTAGTGGAGATTGGTTACAGCGATAAAACCTCTCTGAAGGTTGCTTATTACGGAAAAGATAAACTTGAGAATGTGAAATCAGTTAAAGACCGAGATGGAACTTCGACTGATTATACTTACGATAAGGTAGCCGGAGAAAAGAATAGCTTAAAAGTTGGTGTCGTCATTAAGGGCAGCGAAGGAAGAGCTGTTTCCTCGAGCACTTATGAATATGTATTTCGAAATAAACCGAACGGCGAAGAGTGGACCTATCGAATGGTGAGTAATCTTGATGGTTTAAAAACCGAAACGATTTATAACGAGTGCTGTGGACTTCCGATTTTTATTAAGCGTGCAGGCGATGAAACCACTTTCGCTTACGATACGAAGGGTCGCGTAACCAAGAAAACATCTCCGAACGAAGTCACTGAGCTTGCGTACGATCAGACCGTTGGTAAAGTGAATAAAGTTGTTAAGTACCAGAAGGCGAATAAGAAAAGAGTCGAGTGGTCGACCTTCAAGTACGATAATAAAGGAAACCTTACTCTCGCAAAGAACTCTGCGGGAGCGGGCGTTCATCTTTTCTACGATAATCTTGGCCGTATTAAGACCATGGTGGATCAGAAGAAGAAACAAATTCAGTTTAAGTATAATGAAAACTCGAAGCCTATCGAAATTACAGAGCCAGGTCTTGGATCGATTACGGTCCAGTACGCGAATAGTGGTGAAGTGATGAAGGTTGATTCTTCGGGGGGGCGAAAGATTGCTCTCGCGGTCACTTCTGGTTTCCAAAACTTACTTGAAATCATCCGCCCTGCGGGCGTGACGCTTTCGTTTTAGTCGTGAGGTAATCTCTCTATGAAAATGAATATTAAAAAATTAGGTTGGATCCTGGGCGTTCTACTTGTTCTTTCAGGTGTGAATTCTGTCCGTGCAGAGGAAGTAGTAAAGTCGCCTTCTGAGACCGCGACAGGTCAAATAGCGGGCGATGGGGACTGTACGAAGACGAATGATGCCGTTAAGAAAACGGCCGAGTCGGGTGGCTACGTATACGACTCCGCTACACAGTCTTGGGTAATAAAAGAATCGACCTCTGCGAACTGACTAATGTTTAGACACCCGTCGACGAATCTCGCGACAGGCCGAAAACGACACATATAAAAAGCTAATAAATTCATACAGATACGAAGTTTTTAAGTTGGCACTCTCATTGCTTTAGATAAGGGTGAGAGGTGTATATATGAAAAAGTTTTTATTAGTGTTTGCTGTTATCAGTGTCCTTAATCCCCTATCTGTATTGGCAGCCCAATTTGATAACCACGAATACAAAGACAGTTCTTCTATGATTCGTTGTAAAGAGTGGGCTTTGAAGGAAGTAGCGAAAACAGATCTTCAAAATAAAGCAGCTGAAAGCGCTGGAACAAGTTCAGCTGCTCGTGCTTCACAAGCTCAGTAATTAAAAATTTAATCTAGCATTCAGGAGAGTAGGGACCTTCGTCCTTATTCTCCTTTTGCGTTTTCGTCGTGAATCAGTGCCTGGAGTTCGGCTTTATCTT
>JBGSHQ010000171.1:0-3922 GCA_041752095.1 Bdellovibrionia bacterium | reverse complement strand
TCACCGAGCGAAAGACCGATCTCACGTTGTGCCATACAGAATCGGGTAATCGAATCCATCAAAAGCAGAACGTCTTTCGATTGATCCCTAAAAAATTCAGCAATAGATGCAGCTAAAACAGCACCTCGCATACGAAGAAGTGGACTTTTATCTGAAGTTGCTACGATCACTACGGAACGTTTCAAGCCTTCTTCGCCTAAATCACGTTCGATAAACTCTCGAACCTCTCGACCTCGCTCACCGATGAGCGCAATAACGTTCACATCAGATCGAGACTGACGCGCCATCATTCCAAGCAGAACAGATTTTCCAACACCTGAACCGGCCATAATTCCTACGCGCTGTCCACGGCCGATCGTTAATAGTCCATTCAGGGCTCTCACCCCAAGATCGAGTGGTTCAGAAATAACATTACGTTCAAGTGGATGAGAGGGAGATTCGTATAAAGGTTTAAATACAGCACTATCATCAGAAGCCCAATTAATCGGACCTTTTCCATCAATGGGTTCTCCTGTCGCATCCAAAACTCGGCCCAGAAGAGCATTACCAACATGAATAGTCGCAGAGCTCTTTTTTAAAATAACGAGCGAATCATTGCTGATACCTCGAGCCTCTCCAAAAGGCATCAAAACAACACGTTTATCTCTAAATCCAATCACTTCCGCATCTACTCCGGGAAGTTCACCTGCAGTATGATCCAATTTCATGGGTTTCGCCGAACCTGATTCAGCGGTGAGTATGCGACAAACACTTCCAACAGAAGCCCCTGGAAGAACTGCTTCGAAAACCATTCCAATCGATTTAACCACCTTACCCGCAACCCGATAAGAGGAATGCATGCTGATACGATCAAGTAACTGGGTCGTATTCATGCGCTTTCCGAAGTCTGGTTTTGCTTATCTTCAAGAATCGTTAAAACGAGTTCATGAAGCGATCCCAATTGTGTATTTAAAGTAGCATCGATCCGGTTCCAGTCGGTCTCAATCACAACATCAAATTTCTCAAGAGTTGAAGACTGCTCAATGGTAATATTTTTTAAACTTGAATGTTTCTTTTCAAGCTCAGGAAGGAGACCGTACAACAAATCCATCTGTGATTGATTTGCAATTAACTTTAACTGCTCCTTCACACCCACTTTTTCGACTACAGTACGGATCACTCGCGCTAAATATTCTTTATCGATGAGGATCTCTCTCTGGAGGATGGAAGATGCGATCCTAAAAACAACCTCGAGTAAAAATCGTTCATTCGCATGAAATACATCATTTTTAGATGATTCAAATCCCGCAATCAATCGATCCAATTGTACGATGCGTTCATTCGATTCTTTACTGAAAGTCGTGTTCGACTCTTCTTTACCTGCTATAAATCCTGCTTCATAACCCTTTTTTTGAGCTTCAGATTCAGCTTGAGCTTTAAGCTCTTCAATTCTCCGTGCAACCCGAATTTCTATTTCAGCATCCGTGTCTTCATCGACAGACATAAGATCTCGAAGGGCGGGATCCATTTGAAATCGTCGGTCTTTACGAGAGAGCTCCATTTGGGGCTGGGACCGAGTGGTTTCCCTTTTCTTTCCATCAAGCGTAGGAGTTCTAAAGGTACAGGTGGTTACTCCAGAAAAATCGGTCAATTCAAAAGGCTTAACTTCGATTTTAGCGTCTGAATCTAGAGTGAGTACTTTTTTTTCCATGATTCCCTTTAAAAAATATTAAACAAGAGCATCGCCTTCACCGCCTCGAGCGATCATAATCTTACCTTCACTCTCGAGTCGTTTTGCAACGTTAATAATTTCTTGTTGTGCTTTTTCAACATCGGATAGTTTAACGGGACCCATGGACTCAAGATCTTCACGAAGGAGATCAGCAGCGCGCTTCGAAATATTCTTAAAGATTTTATCTTTAATTTCATCAGGCGCTGTTTTAAGTGCCATTACGAGCTTATCGTTAGGTACTTCTTTGAGTAGAGTTTGCATTCCACGATCGTCGATATAGATAATATCTTCGAATACGAACATGAGTTTTCTAATTTCTTCTGCCAGTTGTGGATCTTTTTCTTCCACTCGGGCCATAATGTTTTGCTCGGACTGCTTATCCATAACGTTAAGCATGTCAGCAATCGGCTGAATTCCACCGAGCTGCTGTGTATCAATCGATCCAAGTGTTGCAAGTTCTTGTTTAAGAACTTCATCGACCTGAGCGATAAGGGATGGAGAAATAAAGTCAATATTAGCGATACGAAGAACCACTTCGGTTTGAATGGCTTCTGGTAAACGCTTAATGACATCCACTTTCTTATTTCCATCCAAGTGAGCAAGAATAAGCGCAATCGTCTGAGGATGTTCGTTAATAAGAAAGTTAGCGAGTGTTCTAGAGTCCACAAGTTCAAGAGCTTCAAGCGTCCGACTTCCTTCGACCACAGAGAGCTGTCCAAGTACCGTTTTTGCACGTTCTTCACCGAGAGTCTGAAGCACGAAGTCTCGTCCCATCGCATGACCAAAGATAAGATTATTTTCTTCCGATATTTCTGAGTAAAACTCTTCGAGCACATCTCGCACAATCGTGATGGGCACTTTCGTTACCTGCCCCATGGCATTTACGAGGCGCTTTACATCGTTATCCTTCATCTTTTTAAAGATTTGTGAAGTCACCTGATTACCGAGTACGTTGAGAAGCACAGCCGCTTTCTCTACTCCGCTCATGTCATCGATGCTTTCAAAAATTTGGGCCATAATCTAAACCTTTAAAAAATTAACTTCGTTAAGCAGACTTTCCGCCTTCTTTTCCATCTTCAGCGGGTTTTTTCTCTCCACTTACTGCAGGTACTATTAACCAGTCTTTCAGGATCAGCGCTGCTTTTTGTGGATTTGCATCCACCAGAGTCACTACCTTTTCCTTCACCATTTCGCTTTCGATTTTTTCTGGATCTACCTGATCTGGCATTCCTGGGACCGCATCCTCAAGCCCGGGCAAAGTCGTTCCATTTTGGAACTTTTCCAGCTCCTCTAATGTCTGGGGTAAGAAAGTTTCTACGCCATCCGAAGTGTTATCCGTGATCCATTTGATAAACGGACGGACAACCATAAGAAAGAAGAGAACGATAACGAGACCCATACCCGCATAGAGAATCATACTTTGGTAATAAGCCTTCTTTTCACGATCAGCGAGTAAAGCTTCTGCTTCAGAGAAATCTGCTTGATTGAACTCCATGTTTTTTACATCAAGAGAATCCCCTCGCTTTTTATCAAGACCCACGGCAGATGCGATTACGGATTCAAATTCTTTTAATTTTTCTGGAGCCCAAGCCTCAGTTTTACTCTGAATGAAGCCATCTTTATCTTTAGTTTTAACAATTTTTCCATCAACCACGACGGCGACACTTAAACGCTTAATCGCTCCTGGATTTCGAGTTGTTGTTTTAACCGTTTCAGGAACGGCGTAGTTTGTGATCCCACCATTCACTTTAGTGTCAGTCGTGCGAACGGAGCTAGGTTGCTGACCTGCTAAAGGCAGGTTCGCCTGAGCTCCTGCGACTCCTGATGCGGTTGGGCGAAACCCTTCCATGGATTGGTTATTCGTCTGCTGTGATTTTACTGCTGAACCGTCTTGGTCATATGTTGTTTGTCTTTCAGTACTCGAGGTAAAATCCAGATCCGCAGTAACTCGAGCAACGACATGCCCATCTCCAACCACACGACTCATCATCTCTTCTACGCGTCTTTCCATTTCATGTTCAATGCTTTGACGAAACTCCATCTGTGAAGCACTGAGACCAGAAAGTGCATCTGCATTATTTTTTGAAAGAGTTTTTCCAAGGCTATCCACAATCGCAACTTCATTTTGGTCTAAACCTTCAACAGCCCGAGCTACTAAATTTCCAATACCAATAACCTGTTTTTCATTTAAGTTTGCGCCTGGTTCAATAT
>JBGSHQ010000170.1:0-6173 GCA_041752095.1 Bdellovibrionia bacterium | reverse complement strand
CGCATATAGGTGATGAGACCTTCTTCGTAAAGCTGCTGTGCCATTCGCATCGTCTCACGTGAGGAAAGCCCCAGTTTTCGATTCCCCTCCTGCTGAAGGGTTGAGGTAATAAAGGGCGGGGAGGGTTTAGAAGTGGTTGGACGTTCTTCTATTCCCGTCACTTTCCACTGACCCGTTTTTACGCGATCAAGCAGAGCTTTCGATTCTTTTTCTCCGAGGAGAAGGACTTCTTTACCTTCGAGGATCTTCCCCGTTTTTTCGTCGAAGTCTTTCGAGGTCGCAATCCTTTTACCGCCGACCGAATTTAATTTTGCTTCGAAAGAGTCTTTGTCTTTCGCGACTGTCGCCAGCAGATCCCAGTACTTTGCGCGCATGAAAGCGATTCGTTCGCGTTCACGATCGACAATCATTCTGAGAGCAGAGGACTGGACTCTTCCGGCCGAAAGCCCGAATGCAATTTTTTTCCAAATGAGGGGTGAAACGGAATAACCGACGAGACGATCGAGAATTCGTCGTGTTTCCTGGGCTCGAACAAGGCGTTGATCGATGTCGCGGGTTTCAGTCAGCGCGTGTTCGATCGCCGATTTCGTGATCTCGTGAAACACCATTCGTTTCACGGGGACCTTCGGCTTTAAAAGCTCGACTAAGTGCCATGAAATACTCTCTCCTTCGCGGTCTTCATCGGTTGCGAGGTAGAGGGTGTCGACTTGTTTTAGTTTTTGGCGAAGGTCAGATATGACCTTGGATTTTCCTTTGGGGACGACATAGAGGGGTTCGAAATCTTTATCGACATTGACGCCGATCTTCGTCCATTCCTCATTTTTAATATCCTTAGGGATGTCGGCAGCGGACTGGGGAAGGTCGCGCACATGGCCCACACTCGCTTCGACGATAAAATTCTTCGGTAAAAACTTACGAATTGTTTTCGCTTTGGTTGGGGACTCAACTATGACAAGCGCGCTTCCGTTACCGGAACCTGCAGCTAGGGTAGATTTTTTTACAGATTTGGCCATCGCTACTCCTTATATGAGAGGAGGAGTGGGTGACAGTAAAGGAGAATGGTTGCGTCAATAATTTCTCAGAGAAATTAGTTCGATCCGATGTCTATGGATTCGAGGTGATTCTGCATCTTCTGTAGGATGGCTTCAACCTCGTATAGATTTCCAGAATTGGCCGCCATTTCTAGTGATTTTGCGATTCCACTGAGTTCTGAAAAACCATAGCCACCCGCGGTGCCTTTTGTTTTATGCGACAGCTTTATAATTTCTTCGAAATCTTTACGGTTCAGTGCGTCTTTCAGTAGGGAAAGATCCAGAATCTTTTTCCGGAGATAGTTTGGAGCGAGCTCCTTGAGTTCGTCAGGTATTTTAATTTGGATACGGTTCATTTTGCACGTTCAAGCGTAATTTGGAGTATTCTCTCTCGTTCAGTTTTAGGGTCGATCACCTCGACATGTGACTCAAGGTCCTTACGGTCACTGACATAAGCGACTACGATTTTACTTTCAGGACAAACATCAAGGCAACTGCTTGTTACTACGCGATTCACCCCCCAGAGAGACTGATCAATCAGCTTTTTCTTTACCCAATCTTTAAGTTCAATCGACGGATTTTTTTCACCTGATTTTACTAACTTATTCCCGCATTTTTCACAGATGAGAGTTAAATTTTTGTGCCATTTTGGTTTCATAATTATCGTCAAAACATATCTCTTTCCGATTTGAATAAATACCGTATTGTATTTCCGAGGGTCGTTTATGCAACCGGAATTAGTAAAAGCATTACGCAAGCAACCTATGAAACCAAAACTGATGATTGTTGATGACGAAGAAGACCTCCGCTTAACCATTCGTGGCGGTCTAGAAGATCATTTTGAAATTATAGAGGCTAAGAACGGTAAAGAAGCTGTCGACTCCGCCCAAAAAAACATGCCGGATGTTATTCTGATGGATCTCATGATGCCAGAGATGGATGGCATCGCCGCAACAGAAAATATTCGTGGAATGACCGCAACTCGGCATATTCCGATTCTTTTACTCACGGCTGCGAATACGAAAGATTACCGCAATCGCGCCTTTAATTTTGGCGTCGACCAGTTTATCGCGAAACCCTTCGACTTCGAAGAGCTCACCACTCGACTTCTTTCCGTTCATAAACGCTCGAAACAAATGAATAGCCAAATACCTCGAGTGATTCAGTTCCTGAATCTCGAGCTGAATATTGAATCGAGAGAGATCAAACTCGATGGCATGCGGGTCGAACTCAGTCCTGTGGAGTTTGATATTGTAAAACTTTTTATTCTGCACCGTGAGACTTTAGTGACTCGATCCATGATCATCGATGAAGTATGGAAGTCGAAGGATACCCCTGAACGGGTGATGGATGCGCATATTGTTTCCGTTCGAAAGAAAATGATCGCTTTCAAGGGATCTCTAAAAACGGTTTACCGTTCGGGATATATCCTTCGCGGGAATTAAAAACGACTGCTGACGAGCTTACCGACATGAGCACCCATCGATGTGCAGGCTTGGATGAGAAATCCACCGGTTGGGGCGTCCCAGTCGAGCATTTCTCCAACGGCATAAATATTTGGAAACTTTTTTAGTTCGTAATCGTTTTTTATTTCCGATAACGAAAGCCCGCCACTTGAGGAAATAGCTTCGCTAAGCGGACGTGATTTTTCGAGCCGTATCGGAAATTTTTTAATGCGTTTTATTACCGTCTTTAGGTCGGACTTTTCGGTAGTGGGTAAGTGATGAAACAAAAGAGCTAGAGCTGCTTCACAGAGGTTTAGCTTCTGTTTTACTCTCCGTAAAGGAGCTAAGTTTTCTTTTACGGCGCTCAGTCGTTCGAAGATTTGCGCTTCAGTAAGGTCGGGCTTTAAATCAATCGAGCATTCGCCCTTTTCACCCAAAAAATAAACGGGAGTTCCTTCCATTCCGTAGTTCGTGATTACCAGTTCGCCATCTTTCGTTCCTTTTTTAGAGGTGAAGCGAATTTTTTTTAGAGGTTTACCCTCTGCTTCGAGTAGAAATTCGTTTTTCCACTTCACTTCATAACCCACATTGCTTGCTTGGAGGGGTTCGATTTGAAGACCTTTGCTTTTTAAAAGCGCGATCCACCCTGGCTCTTCATCTTCCCAGCTTCCACCGCCAAGAGCCAAGATGAGGGCATCATGATGGGTCTTAAGGATTTCTCCCTGTGAGTTTTTAAAGGTGAGCTCATGATCAGAATTAAAATCAATCCATTCATGATCAGGGTGGAAAATAACCCCACGCGATTCGAGGAGGGTCGTCCATTTTTTTAAGAGCCCAGAAGCTTTCATCTCACGAACAAAGTAACGATCCGAAGTTCCAAGGAAGGTTTCAAGTCCAAGTTCCTTTTCGATGAAAGAGATCCATTCGTGTTGACCAAATTCGGTGAGGAGTTTTACCCAGTGGTTAAGGTTCCAGCCTCGGTACTGACTTGCAAATTCATGAAGGGGTAAGGAATGAGAAATGTTCAGTCCTGAGCTGCCTGCGATGAGTAATTTTCGTCCCATTCCCGGACGCTTCTCGTAGAGGTGAACTTTAAGGTGGGGATGACGAGAGAGTTCGGTTGCAGCCATGAGCCCTGCAGGACCGGATCCGATGACAGCAATAGAGGGTTGTTCGTTTAAAGGCATGGGTAGACGACACAATATAATAAAAACCATATAATTTCAAATAGTTATCATAAGAGGCCTTTTTGGCTTTGACTATAACGCGATGCGTGATATCTCAAGCCCCAGGGGAAATTAGAAATGATTTTGAGGGTCGCATTCATCTGCACAGCGGTGCTGCTTTCATTCGTAGAAACGAGCCGCGCTGATTTTCTAGTTCAGTCGCCTAGGCTTCGCGAAGAAACGGAGTCTACACAACGCGCGATTCTTGAACTTCTGGATTACCGAATGGCAGCCGTTCGTGAGGTTGATTCACTGGTTAAGCAAGTAAAGGCTCGAGATGCCATTCGGGCTGATCAGCTCGAGAGTATTCACGAAAATGTAATCGCTCGCTCTGAAATTAAAGACGCGCTCATCTTAAAAATCGCACCCTATCTGGATTTAGTGAATAAACCTTCATCGGTTAATACAGACGAAGAACTGTACCACTATCTCATGACCCTCGCGGTTGGGTACACTCTTACCGATAACTACCAGGACTTCGTAGAGACTATTCAGAATAACAGTCATCTTAGGCATATCGCAAATGAACCCAACACCGCATATGGAAAGGTAAAAAACCTTCTCAGGAAAACAGTTAAGCAATTTTATTCCGTGCGGTTTCATCGGCCCACTCTACGAGGAGCAAGACGGTTCGACGAACTTCCACTGAAGGTCGACCAAAAAATATTAGCCGATAAGGATCTCGAATTTTTTTGGAAGGTGATCGAGTCGAGTGCAACTTTTAACTACTTAAAAAACCAAAATGACTTCGAAACGATTACTTACGATATCGGATTCTTTTTTAAGAAATTATTTGGAGCAAAAAAAATCTTTAAAGACATTATCCATGGCAGTCTTTATGGAACGGTTTATGCCCTTTCTAAAGTTTTCGGAAACACCGCTGGAGTATTTCAGTCTCGCCGTGGTTATCTTTATGAACAGAAAGCACTTGAACAGCATCTCCTCACGCTTCTTCAGCCCGGAGATGTGCTTCTAGAGAAAACCCCGTTTCGACTCACCGATAAATTTATCCCAGGTTACTGGGGTCATACTGCGGTCTGGATCGGAACCGAAGAAGAAATTAAGGAGCTCGGAATATGGGATCATCCCAAGATCGCTCCGATTCAGGATCGAATTCGTGCAGGAAAAAGTATTCTCGAAGCGCTTCGTCCTGGAGTCACCTCGAACACGGTTGGCCATTTTATGGACATCGATTCGATGGCGATTCTTCGTCGCCCAAATTTAACAGATGACGAAAAAAGAGCTGTAATCATTCGTGCTGCTGCCGAATATGAAAAACGATATGACTTCGGATTCGATGTCGAAAATCAGGTCACGATTCAGTGTTCCGAACTCGTTCGACTTACTTATTCCGATATCGACTTTAAACTCGATCGCATTTTAGGACGATTCACGATGAATCCGGATTCTGTCGCGGTGGCTGCGATTGATGGGCAATTTGATATTGTAAAGCTGATTGAATCGGGTGCGTTTGCTTTTGGTGACCTTCGCACCGAGATGAAGCGCATGATAAAAAAGTAAATGCTGACACGATCGTTTCCTGTCGATATGTTTTCTGAATGAACATACTCGTTTTTGGCGCATCACTTCGAAAAGATTCCTTTAATCGAAAACTCGCGTTTCAGGCGGGAGAGTTACTTAAGAAAGAAAAATCGGCACAAGTTCAGTTCTACGATTTCAAAGATTTTTCCATGCCACCGTACGATGGCGATTTAGAAGAGGCGTCCGATACCTTGCCCGAAGGTGCTATTAAATTTATTCAAGCGATTGAGAAGGCAGATGCTCTTGTGATTTCAGCCCCTGAATACAACGGCGGAATCAGCGGCGTTTTAAAGAATGCGATCGACTGGGCGTCACGAGCCGATAAAAATCCTTTAAAGGGTAAACGATTACTTCTTCTTGGTGCTTCTCCAGGCGCACTCGGTGCAGTTCGTGGACTCTGGCATACTCGAGTTCCGTTTGAAGCGCTGGGTTGCCATGTCTATCCCGAAATGTTCGGAGTACCGAAAGCGCATGAAGCATTCGATTCGGAAAATCGACTTAAGGATGAAAAAACGAAAAATCGGCTTGAAACGCTACTAAAGGAGTTTCTCAATTTCGGGAATTAGTTTTTCAGGCTCGATATTCGGTGCGAATCGCGAAACGACATGACCGTTTCGATCGACGAGAAACTTAGTAAAATTCCATTTCACCGCTTCGGTCCAGAGAACCCCTTTGGCAGCGCTCTTTAAAATTTTATAAAGCGGATGCGTATTTTCTCCGTTCACATCGACTTTCGCAAAAAGCGGAAATTTTACGTCGTAAGTGAGTGAACAAAAATTCTTGATCTCTTCTTCGTTACCCGGTTCCTGCGCCATAAACTGGTTACACGGGAAACCCAAAACGACGAGTCCTCGGTCTTTATATTTTTCGTATAACTTTTCGAGCCCCGCGTACTGGGGGGTAAATCCACACTTGCTCGCGACGTTCAC